>JAJRDF010000002.1 GCA_028678555.1 Methanomicrobiales archaeon | reverse complement strand
ATTCCCGGTCGGGCGGTACCGCCCGCCGTGTCCCACACAGGGTTCCACCATTAGAACCATCATGGTGTTAGGCAGTTGAGGATAACTGCCGGGACGCTCTCGGGGGCTCACCGCCCCCGCCGCGTGGGCACCCCCCGTCCGGTTTTCCCTGTGAACCGGTATCGCCAAGAATGAGCCGAACAACCGGCTATCCTCTCGGGGGGGTGGGACCAGGAGGGGGCTCTCGCCCCCTCCCGTCTGCCCTTCATGAGATGATATTCACCTGAATCACCTGAGGAGGGTCCCCGTAGCATCCTGCAGATACCTGATTCCACAATGGATCCCAGGAGGGATCCCCGGGAAAACGGCCACAGGGGCCAGGGGACCGCCACCGTGCCAGACGGGGAGGGGAGTCCACAGGATTAATGGTGTGTGAACAACAACCTTCAGGGGTGCGCAGGGAATCACCACATTCACTGACCCCCTGCCCGGGGGCCGGATCACCGGCACGCCCCTCATCAAATCCCATATCTTTATCAACCATGCCATGCTATAGCTTAGCAATGCGTGGTGAATGCCTCCCGCCCCTGGCTCACGGTATCGCTGAGCGGAAGGTGTCTCTTCTCCCCGCAGGTCCGCTGATAGCGGCGGGTCAACACGCCGTTGCCATCCCCGGAAGTGCAGCTTTCGGCTATCGCTTTTTCGGATTTTATCAGTAATCCGTCCGTCAGATCCTGGAATCTGATCGGCCGGGAGGAGTTGTCATGAGAGGAAAACAGATCCGTCTGGAACGCATCATCAACCGGAACACGAGGAAAACGATCATCGTCCCCATGGACCACGGGGTTACAAACGGCCCCATGGCAGGACTGATCGATATGGGACAGACCGTCGAGCTGGTGGCCCGGGGCGGGGCCAACGCGGTGCTGGGGCACCTGGGGCTGGCCCTCTACGGGCATCGCCAGCACGGCCCCGACGTCGGGCTGATCCTGCACCTGTCGGGATCCACGTCCCTCGGGCCGGATCCCAATGAGAAGGTACTCGTGAACACGGTGACGAACGCACTGAAGATGGGGGCCGACGGCGTCTCTGTCCACATCAACATCGGGGCGGAATCCGAGGCCCGGATGCTCCGGGATCTCGGCCGCACCGCCGTGGAATGCATGGAGTGGGGGATGCCGCTTCTCGCCATGATGTACCCCCGCGGGGCCAAGATCCGGAAGGAGAACGACGTGGAGCAGGTGGCCCTCGCCGCCAGGGCTGCAGCGGAACTCGGGGCAGATATCGTGAAGACCGTGTACACGGGTGACCCCGACAGTTTCCGGACGGTGACCCGGGGCTGCCCGGTCCCCGTGGTTGTGGCCGGGGGATCAAAGACCGATGAGCGGGCGACCCTCACGCTGATCGCCGGAGCCATGGAGGGCGGTGCGACCGGTATCTCCATCGGCCGGAACGCTTTCCAGCACCCGGCCCCGGACCGGTTCGTCCGGGCGGCGGCCGCCATCGTGCATGAGGGAAGGACCGTGGACGAAGCGCTGGAGATACTTAAGGCTTGAAGGACAAGGAGTGATCAGGAATGATTGGAAAGGACATCAGGATCGAGCGGATCATTGACAGGAACACGAGAAAGGCCGTGATCATCCCCATGGACCACGGGTTCTCCCTGGGGCAGATCAAGGGGCTCATGGACATGACCCGGGTCATCCACGAGGTCTCGGACGGGGGGGCCAATGCCATCGTGCTGCACAAGGGGATGGTGAAGGCAGGGCACCGGAAGCACGGGAGGGATATCGGGCTCATTGTCCACCTCTCGGCTTCCACCAGCATGAACCCGGACCCCAACGACAAGGTGCTGGTCTGCACCGTGGAGGAGGCCATCGTCCTGGGGGCGGACGCCGTCTCCATCCACGTGAACCTGGGCGCCCCCAACGAATCCCGGATGATCGAGGCGGCCGGGCAGGTCTCCAAGGCCTGCGCCCGGTGGGGGATCCCGCTCCTCACCATGATCTACCCGCGGGGGAAGGGGATCGACCCGGTCTCGCCCCAGTCCGTGGGCCACTGCGTCCGCGTGGCCGAGGAGCTGGGATCCGACATGATCAAGACGAACTACACCGGGGACGTGGCCTCCTTCCGGGAGATCACCGCGGCCTGCTCGGTGCCGGTGATGGTCGCCGGCGGGGAGAAAGGCGGGGACCTGGACGCCCTGGAGATGATCCGGGATGCCATGAAAGCAGGGGCGGCCGGTGTCTGCATGGGCCGGAACGCCTTCCAGCGGGACAACACCACTGCGTTCACGAAGGCGATCTGCCGGGTGGTCCACGAGAACGAGGACCCGGCCAGGGCGCTGGAGAAGGCAGGATGAAGGAGTTCTGGGTGGAGGTCCGCCCCTGGAAGAAGGAGCTGGCCACCACCGCGCTGGAGAGCGGCGCCGACGTGCTGGTCGTGGAGCACGCGGCCGGGGCGCGGGAGCTGGCCCGGGTCCGGACGGTGGCCCCGGACGGGGATCTGGTGCCCGGCCGGGACGTATTTGACGTGCAGATCCGGGGGCGGGGCGACGAGGACGAGGCGGTGCGCCGGGCAAAGGAGGGCTACGTGGTGGTCGCGACAACCGACTGGACCGTGATCCCACTGGAGAACCTGGTGGCACGGGCGGACCGGATCATCGCACGGGTCCGGAACGCCGGGGAAGCGGAGCTGGCCCTCCGGGTACTGGAACGGGGCGTGCACGGGGTCCTCCTCTCCACGGCGGACGCAAGCGAGATACGGAAGGTCGGTGCTCTCGTGAAGGGATCGGAAGGAGCCGTGCAGCTGGTGCCGTTCACGGTTACCTCCATCCGGCCCGTGGGAATCGGCGACCGGGTCTGCGTGGACACCTGCTCCATGATGGCCGAGGGGCAGGGGATGCTCGTCGGGGATACCTCGTCAGCCTTCCTGCTGGTCCAGGCCGAGACCGCCGAGAATCCCTATGTGGCCCCCCGACCGTTCCGGGTGAACGCGGGGGCTGTCCACGCGTACCTGATGAAGCCCGACGGGAAGACGGCGTACCTCTCCGAGCTGGGGGCCGGGGACCACGTGGCCGTGGTGGCCTCTTCCGGCTCCTCCACCGACGCGGTGGTTGGCCGGGTGAAGATCGAGCGGAGACCGCTCCTCCTCGTGGAAGCAGAGGCCGGGGACGTGAAGGCAACGCTCGTCCTGCAGAACGCGGAGACGGTCCGGCTGATCGGGGAGGACGGAACACCGGTCTCGGTGGTGGCCCTGAAGAAGGGGGACCGGGTACTGGGTGCTCCTGCGGAAGGCGGCCGTCACTTCGGCACCGCGGTAAAAGAGACGATCAAGGAGAAGTGAGGGATGAAGGCAGGGATCATCGGCGGGACAGGGAAGATGGGGAGCCTCTTTGCCGGGGTGCTGGCCCGGGCCGGGTGGGAGGTCATGGTCTCGGGGAGATCCACTTCTCTCACGACGAGAGACCTGGCAGGGAAGGCTGATCTCGTGATGGTCTCGGTGCCGATCCGGGAGACGGTACCGGTGATCCGGGCGATCGCCCCCCTGCTCCGTCAGGACCAGGTGATCTGCGATCTCACGTCCCTGAAGGTGGCCCCGGTACAGGCGATGCTCGCCTCCCGGGCACAGGTGATCGGGTTCCATCCCATGTTTGGACCCGCGGTGAATGGCCTCCGGAACCAGACGATTATTGCAACCCCGGCCCGGTGCCGGGAGGAGACGGCGGAGCGGCTGTACCGCACCTTCCGGGCCGAGGGGGCCCGGGTCACCGTCACCACGCCGGAGGCCCACGACCGGCTGATGGCCGTGATCCAGGGGATCACCCACTTCTCCACCCTCTGCATTGCCGGTGCCATGCAGACCCTTGGGACCGATATCGGTGAGGCACTGGCAGCGACGAGCCCCGTGTACCGCATCCAGCTGGATCTGGTGGGAAGGCTCCTCTCCCAGGACCCGGCCCTCTATGCCGACATCCTGCAGATGAATCCCGAGACCGGGCCAGCTCTCGCCGCCTTCGAGGAGGCAGTCCGGGATCTCCGGGGGCGGGTGGCATCAGGGAATCCCGCCGCCTTCGAGGAGTTCTTCCGGGATACAGCCGCCTGCTTCAGGGACGATTCGGGCCGGGCCACGGACGAGACAGACCGCATGATCGCATTTCTCGCGGAGCAGCCATGAGGTCCACGGCGGAGCAGCCATGATCGGCGTGCTCGGACCGGAAGGGACCATCAGCCACGAGCTGGCAGAGCGGCTCTTTCCGGGTCAGGCCAGGCCCCTCCCCACCATCCGGCAGATCTTCGCAGAGGTGGAGGCAGGGAAAATGGAGGGCCTGGTACCCCTGGAGAACAGCGAGGCGGGCGGGGTGGGGGCAACCCTGGACGGCCTCCTCTCCCACCGGGTCTTCATCACCGCCGAGGCATACCTGGAGGTCCGCCACCACCTGGCAGCCCGGGTGCCGGAGGAGCAGGTGACCCGGATCTATGCCCATCCCCAGACCCACGAACAGTGCAGCATCTTCCTGGACCGGCTGGGCGTGGAGGTGATCCCCACCTCATCCAATGCCGCGTCGGCACAGGAGGTGCTGCGCCACCCGGGAAGCGGGGCGCTCCTCTCCCGGTTCACTGCTGCCCACTACGGGATTCCCATCGTCCGGGAGGATGTGCAGAACAGCCCGGGGAACATCACGCGGTTCGTCCGGATCGCGTCGGCGCCGGCGAGATGCCCGCCGTGCACCAAGTGCAGCCTCCTCATCGATCCCCACACCGACCGCCCGGGGCTCCTCCATGACCTGCTGGGGGTCTTCTCGGCCCGGGGCATCAACCTGACCCGCATCGAGTCCCGGCCCTCCAAGCGGGGGATGGGGAGCTATGTCTTCTTCATCGACTTCCAGATGGCAACCGGGTGGGAAGGGGCAGTCGCCTTCCTGAAGGAGATCACCCACGTGAAGGACCTGGGGTGTTACACCCGGCTGGAGGTTCCGGAGTGAAGGTGATCCTCCGGAAGGCGGATGACCTGGACCTCCGGTTCACCGCACCCCCTTCCAAGAGCTATACCCACCGGGCCCTGATCGCCGGCGCCCTCGCCGAGGGGGAGACGGTCCTCCGGTCTCCCCTCGTGGCCGGTGATACCCGCCGGACCCTCGCGGCGCTTCGTGCGCTGGGGGCAGGGATCACGGAGAGCGGTGAAACACTCCGGATCCACGGGAGCGGAGGCAGGTTCCCCGGTGGCGGGCCGGTGACCCTGGATCTCGGGAACTCGGGTACTTCCCTCCGGCTCCTCGCATCCATCGCCCTGCTGGCACCCCGCGAGGTGACCCTGGACGGCTCGCCCAGGATGCGGGAGCGGCCGGTGGAACCCCTGGCCGAGGCTCTCGCAGTCCTCGGGGGCCATGTCCGGTACCGGGGCCAGCTGGGCTATCCCCCCCTCACGGTGTGGGGAACGTTCCGCGGCGGGGACGTAACGGTGGACGGGAGTATCTCCAGCCAGTTCGCCTCTTCACTTCTCCTGGCAGGGCCCTGCGGGGCCGAGGACCTGGTGCTCAGGATCGATCCCCCGCCGGTGTCGGCCAGTTACCTGGATATCACGGCTGATCTGATGCAGACCTTCGGGGCGCAGGTGGAGCAGGAGGGCTCCACCCGGTTCCGGGTCCCGGCAGGGAAGGGCTACCGGGGGACCGACTACCGGGTGGAAGGGGACTACTCCTCGGCCTCGTACCTGCTGGCCCTCGCTGCCGTTGCCGGGGGCCAGGTGACCGTGGAAGGTCTTTCGCCGTGCTCGGTGCAGGGGGACCGTGTCTTTCTTTCGATCCTGGCCTCCATGGGGTGCACCGTCCTCGTGGAGGGGGACTCGGTCACCGTCGAGCGGACCGGGCCCCTCCAGGGGGTGGATGTCGGGATGTCCGCATCACCGGATACAGTGATGACGGTCTGTGCCGTCGCCCCCTTTGCCACGACCCCCACCACCATCAGGGGAGTCAGCCATCTCAGGTTCAAGGAGAGTGATCGGATCCGGGTGATGGCCGGTCACATCCGTTCCCTCGGAGGGAAGGTGGAGACCGGCAGGGACTGGATACGGATCTTCCCGGCAGTACTCCGCGGGGGCGTTCTCGATCCGGCAGATGACCACCGGATCGCCATGGCCTTCGCCGTCATCGGGATCGGCGCAGGAGAGGTGACGGTGGATCATGCGGAGACCGTGGGGAAATCCTTCCCCGGGTTCTGGGATCAGCTGAAGGGGGCCGGGCTCCTGTGAGGGTGGTGCTCATCGGCTTCCGGGGCACAGGCAAGAGCCATACGGGGAAACTCCTCGCCGGACAGCTAAAGGTGCCATTCCTGGACCTGGACCGGGAGATCGAGGCCCGGGCGGGCCGGCCCATCCCGGAGATCTTCACTGCCGAAGGGGAAGCCGGGTTCCGACGGCGGGAGCGGGAGGCGATCGCCGCCCTGCCTCCGGGCCCTCTCGTCGTGGCAGCCGGTGGCGGGGCCGTCCTGGACCCGGAAAATGTGCGCCATCTCCGCCGCGGCTCCCGGGTGGTGCTTCTCCGGGCATCAGAGGCCGTCATCCTGAAACGGATCCAGGGGAGCAGCCGGCCACCCCTCACCGGGCTCCCGCCGGAGGAGGAGGTGCCTGCCCTCCTCGCCGCCCGCCGCACCGCGTACCTGTCAGCCGCGGATTTCTGCATGGATACCTCGGACCTCACCGCGCCACAGGCAGCCGATGCGATCAGGTCGGTCCTGAATGGCCGGACCGTGGCACCGGAATCCCGGACCGAGGGCCTCCGGCTCCTGGATACCCTGGGGATTCCTGACGGTGACCTGGGACGGATCCGCAGGATCCTGAAGGGTGACGGGGAGGACCCCCTCACCCGCATCTGCGGGGTCGCAGGAAATCCCGTGCTCCACTCCCGGACCCCAACGTTCCAGAATGTGCTCTTCGAACGGTATGGCCTCGGGTTCTTCTCGACCTTCTTCCAGCCCGGGGATATCGGGAGCCTCCTGAAGGTGATCTGTCTCCTTGACTTCCGGGGATGTGCGGTCACGATCCCCTTCAAGGAACAGATGTTCCCGCATCTGGACGTGGTGGACCGGGACGCGGCGGCCATCGGCGCGGTGAACACGGTGGTCCAGTGCGACGGGGAGCTCACCGGGTACAATACCGACTGGCTGGGCATCCGGGGCCCCCTGGAGGGCCTGCAGGGTGCGCGGGCGGTCCTGGTGGGAGCCGGAGGGGCGGCCGCGGCCGCGGCGTACGCCATGCGCTCCCTGAGGATGGAGGTGACCATCCTGAACCGGTCACCGGAGCGGGCGCTGCAGCTGGCAGAGCGGTTCGGGTGTGCACATGGCCCGCTGACCGCCCTGGAAGGGATCTCACCCGACGTCCTGGTCCATGCGACCCCGGTGGGCATGCACCCGGACCGGGGGATGGCAGTCCCTGCCCGGGCCCTGCGGGGGGGGATGACGGTCTTTGACCTGGTGTACACACCGCCGGAGACGCCGCTGATCCGTGCGGCCCGGTCGGCCGGCTGCCGGGTGATCCCGGGGACCGAGATGTTCATCCGCCAGGCCCGCGAACAGTTCCGGTACCTTACAGGGATCCTGCCCGGCGAGGGCGAGATCAGGGAGGCCATGGAGCCATGAACACCTTTGGCAGGAATTTCCGGTGCACCACCTTCGGCGAGAGCCACGGGAACGCACTGGGGGTCGTCATCGACGGGTGCCCGCCGGGGATCCCCCTCACGGAAGGGGATATCCAGCCCCTCCTGGACCGGCGGCGGCCCGGGACCGGGCCCCTGGTCTCGGCCCGCACCGAACCGGACCGGGTGGAGATCCTCTCCGGCGTCTTTGAGGGGAAGACCACCGGTGCACCGGTGGCTCTCCTGGTCCGGAACCGGGATGCAAAGCCCGGCGAGTACGATACCCTGCGGGACGTGTTCCGTCCCGGCCATGCCGACATGACCTACCAGGCCAGGTTCGGGATCCGGGACCATCGCGGCGGGGGCCGTTCATCGGGGCGGGAAACGGTGGGCCGGGTGGCGGCCGGTGCCGTGGCCATGAAGATCCTGGAAGGGCAGGGGATCCGGATCCATGGGGAGATCCGGGAGATCCATGGGACCTCCTCTCCGGAACAGTGGGAGGAGGTGATCCGGAAGGCGAAAGCCGAGGGCGACTCGGTGGGCGGCATCGTGGAGATCGTGGCAGAGGGCTGCCCGGCGGGCATCGGGGACCCGGTCATGGGTAAACTCGATGGGGTTGTTGCAGGTGCCCTGATGGGGATCGGCGCCGTGAAGGGCGTGGAGATTGGGTCGGGATTCGCCGCCGCCCGGAGGCGGGGGAGCGAGAACAACGACCCGATCGTGCCCGGGGGCTTTCTCTCCAACCATGCCGGCGGTATCCTGGGCGGGATCAGCACCGGGCAGGCGATCGTGGTCCGGATCGCCGTGAAGCCTACGCCCTCCATTTCGAAACCCCAGCAGACCGTCGACGCGCAGGGGAACGCCCGGGAGATCCGGGTGGAGGGGAGGCACGATCCCTGCATCGTGCCCCGGATCGTCCCGGTGGCCGAGGCGATGCTGGCCCTGGTCCTTCTGGATGCCTGGCTGGAGCGGGAGAAGTACCGGCGGTTTCTCCCGGATAAGGAGAGTGAAGGGTAAGGCTGTCCCGCCCATTCTCCCATTCCGGAAAAGGGCTTATCCTCAGGGAAGTGGGACGGGGAGGGGGCATGCCCCCCTCCCGCTGAGGTTGCCAGTTACAGATACGTGGCATCGGTTCTGTGAGAGGAGTACTGGTGGGACGCTCCAGGGGGGACCTACGGGTCCCCCCGCTGCGTGGGCGTCCCACTGTCGGTTTTCCGGGAATGGTGAACCCCGCACCTCAGACTATCCTCGTGGGGGAGGTGCCGGGAGGGGGCGCGCCCCCTCCCGCCAGTGTATGGCGGAACCGTCCGGTGGAAAGCCCGGCAACCGTTATCGTCTCGTGCATCCCACCGGTACTCCCGTGAGCGGCGAAGAGAAGAAGGAACAGACCCGCTATGCACCCGAGACCTGCTCCCACTGCGAGGGGGCAGGGTGCTGCTACTGCGACAAGACGGGAAAGGTCCTCGTGGCACAGCCGTCCCGGAAGTGCCGGCACTGCGAGGGTGACGGCTGCATCTACTGCGGGTTCACCGGCTGGGCCGGCCTCTACTGCGCCAAGACCGGGAGCGATGGGATCTGCCGGCCGGACACCCGCTGAGGATGCTGTTTTTCCTGGGAACTATCCGGTGAAGATTATCCTCACTCACGCGTCCCGCGCCCTCAATGGGAGATCAGTGGGACGCTACGGGGGGGATCCTCTCGGTCTCCCCCCTGCCGCGTGGGCGGCCCCCCATTCGGTTTTCGGGATTCATAAAACAATAACTCAGACTCTCCTCACGCGGGAGTTGCAGAGCGTCCGGCCATCCTAACCCAGGACGATCCGCAAATCCCGAATGACCGGCGGGGGGGTGCCCACGCGGCGGGGGCGGTGAGCCCCCGAGAGCGTCTCACCAGTCATCAGCACAACCAGAAAGCTGTATTCTGCCATGCGAGGAGTTAATCCGGGGTTCAGCGGCAGATTTCCTTCATTTCGTCAGGAGGTTCCACAGGTCCCGGAACTCCCGGATGTGGTATTGTCCGGCTGCCGTCGGGGTGCCGGCATGGGCATAGACCAGTTCCGACCCGAAAAGGGGGAGGAGAGCCCGGGCGTACCGTAACTTTTCCCCCGATACACCGGTGCAGAGGGGCTTCTCCGCGGCCATGGTGAAGGAAAAGAGGGCCAGCAGGTCCCTCTGGTCCCGCGGGGTGACCACAATCTTGGGGATATCCCCGTAGGAGCGGAGGTCCCGTTCCAGCGATTTCATCTGCTGGAGGTCCGGCATGCTGGCGAGGTGACAGGATGCGATGATCTGCTTTCCCTCGTTCCGGATGACGGGGGTATGACGCCGGAACCGGAGCTCCACGTCCACCCGGTCCGCGAGGGGCAGGAGCGGACGGAGGATCCGGATCCATTCCTTCTCATCGCCGGTGAACCGCCCACCCTCCGCACGGCTCCGGAGGGTGGCGATCACGGGAATCCCGGATCCCTGCCGGAGGGGCTGCACCGATTCCAGGAGGCCGGTGCCACCGGTATCCAGCCGGACTTCCAGGAGATCAGGATGCAGTGCTGCGAGGTCCGCCGGGATCCCGCCCTCCCCGATCGAGACCACAATCTTCATGGATCAGGTTCCCCTGCCGTTCACACACATCTTCCGGTTCCCTTGTGCTTAATACATTCCGAGGCGGACTGCCGTCTTCCCCGGGATGGGTGCCTGATGGAACTCCCCGGTTCTCCCTTACTCCCCTTCCCACCGATCCGGACCCTTCAGGAGATGGGCAGTGGTGATACCGCCCCTCGCCATCTTCCGGATCTCCTCCTTCAGGGCCTCCAGGGTGCCCGCGGTATGCGCATCCCCTTCTGCAGCTGCCGCGATCCCCTGACGGTAGATCTCCGTGATCCTCCCTGCGTAGCGGGGGGTGCGGTCCCGGGCATCGATGGAGAGGAGCGGGATGCCGGTATCCAGGAGAGAGGGCAGGTGATCGATCAGGCATGTCTCCACTGCGTTCCGGATTATGGTCCGGCACTCCGCATCCACCGAGAGGGGAAAGATCCGGCGGCGTTCATCCTGCAGGCCCAGGAAGGGGCCTGTCGCCAGCCGCTCCCGTTCCCCTTCAGGGATGCCACCGACGGATCGGGGCAGGCAGTCCCGGCTCACCATCACCTCCTGGTTTCCCTGGACCGGGTACTCCAGGAGGGGACCCCTGCCCCCGGCCACGGCAGCGGACAGGGTGCCCAGGTCAGGGAGCGGGAGTTCCGGGGAAAGGGCCAGGGAAGAGAAGGGAGGGCTCAATGCCAGGATGGAAGAGAGGTTCGTGACGTTCAGTCCCTCGCCGCCCATGAGGGGGAGACCAGGGGCCGCCCCGCAGACCGCCCCTGCATCCCCGGTCCCCTCCACCCTCACCCCGGCCAGGCACGGGGCGATCTGCCGGAGGAGGGGCACCGCCGCATCCAGGAAGGATCGCCCGGTAATCCGGGGCCATCTCCAGGCCAGCATGGTACCACTCCCATCGGTGGCATCTGCTGCAGCCTCGAGGTGGTGAAGGATCCGTTCCCCCGTCTCACCGGGATCCGGGTCAGCCGCAAGGCATCCTGCCGGGGACCGTACCCGGGGTTCGAGGGAGATCCGGCGGGCTCCGGCTCCCGCTGCGGCCACGGCCGCTTCGGTTGAGTCGACGGAGACCGCCAGATCCGGCGGTGCCGCAGGGGAACCCGTCCTACGGCTGTACCCCAGAAGTGACTGGATTCTTTCCTCCAGCCGGGTGAGGGCAGCTGCTGCCCCGCCGGGAGATGCCCGGGGGGACCCCAGGTACGCCTCCCCGAGCCGGACCAGGAACTCCCTGCGGAACCGGTTCAGGTCTGATGGGCGGGCAAAGAGGCCCCCCGGATACTCCAGCACCAGGGGACTGAAACGGAACCGCGAGTCGCCGGTGCGGGTGAGGGCATCCCGGAGGGTGATCTCGCCAACGGGCCGGGTCCCGGCAGCCGGCATGGTGAAGTCCGCCGCGAGGTGAACGGTCAGGGGAATCCCGCGCGGGGACAGGAGCCTGCCGGAAAGGACCGGCCGCCCATCCGGCTCCCAGCGGGCGGTTACCTCCACCGGAACTCCACCCCGCCGGTCCGGAGGCGTGCCGCCCCGCCCCGGAAGGGCGCGTTCCTCCAGATCCCGGCGGCGGGTCATGTACACTTCTGCACCCCGGGTCACCCCGGCCGGAACCCTGAGGAGCAGCCGGTCCCCCATCCGCTCCGGATCCCACCGCAGAATCAGTCCGGTCGTCCCTTCACCGAGTGCCCGGGAGAAGGCGATACCGTCACCCGCTGCCGGTACCAGGTTCCCCTCGATCCGGATCTCCACGCGGCCGGTGGCGGGATCCGACCGGGTGACGGTCCCGATCCGTACCCCCCGGTTGTCAGGCCGCATCCGGCCCATCACCTGTTCGCTGGGGAGAGCCCCCAGGTATCCCCGGGTAAACCCCCTGTTGAAGGCCAGGGCCAGGTCCCGCATGTCGTCATCTGACGGCTGCCAGGTGCCCGCCCGGATCCGGTCCAGGGCTTTCCGGTACACGGAGGTGACCGTGGCCACGTAGCCGGGGGACCGCATCCTTCCTTCGATCTTCAGGGCAGCCACCCCTGCCCGGACGACCTGGTCGAGGATGGGGTATACCGCGAGATCACGGGTGGAAAGGAGGTACCGGTCCTCCATGGGAACCGGCGAGCAGGCAGTGGGCCGGCCGAACCCGTCCTGGTCGCACCGCACCAGCCGGTACGGTTTCCGGCAGGGCTGGGCGCACATGCCCCGGTTCCCGCTCCTCCCGCCGATGAAGGAGGAGAGGAGGCACTGCCCTGAGTAGGCATAGCAGAGGGCACCGTGGATGAAGACCTCGATCCCGATCCCGGCCTTCTCCCCCTGCCGGACGATCTCCTCCACCTCGGAGAGGGGGACTTCCCGGGCCAGGACCACCCGGGTAAAGCCCTGTTCTGCTGCCCAGAGGACACCTTCCGCAGAGTGGACCGTCATCTGGGTGGAGGCATGGAGCGGGAGGTCCGGGACCACCTCCCGTGCCAGGGCAGCGAGGCCCACATCCTGCACGAGCACTCCGTCAGCCCCCATCCCATGGAGCCGGACCAGGTACTCCCCGGCCCCGGGGAGCTCCGGGTCTGTCACCAGGGTGTTCACCGTGACGAAGACCCTCACTCCGCGGGAGTGGGCATACGCGATGGCTTCGGCCAGCTCCTGGTCCCCGAAATTCGCGGCATAAGCCCTGGCACTGAACCGTTTCCCTCCCAGGTAGACAGCATCGGCCCCGGCTCCGATGGCGGCACGGAGCGCATCCCGTGAGCCGGCGGGGGACAACAGTTCGGGCAGTTCCCCGGTCGCATCGCGGATGTCCCCTCACCCCCTCTTCAGATACTCACCCTCCGGGGCGAAGTCAGTTTCGGGGCCGGCCGGCCTGCCCGGACGGCGGGCTTCATCTTCCCCGGGGGCTGATCCGGATGGGAAGGAGATGCGCCTCCTCTTCGAGCTCTCGGGGGAACACCCCACCCTCCCGGTGGCAGAACTGGAGTGTGTGGGGACCGTGCGGGAACACCTCCCGCAGGTGGCCGTGGCCGACTGCCCGGATCCGCAGGCAGCCAGGCGCCTCGCCCTCACCCACGCGGTCATGGAGTGCCTGGGGAGCTGCTCCTCCGCCCCGGAGGCCATCGCCGGGCTGCTCGGGGACCTGGCCCTCGCCCCTGAAGGCCCCTTCTCCGTGCGGGTGAAGAAGGTGGAGGGGAGCGCCCCCACCGCGTCCCAGCCGGAACTGGAACGGCTGATGGGTTCCCTGATTGCAGGGAAAGTCTCCCTGGGAAGGCCGCAGGTGGAGTACCGGGCCCTTGTGTCGGGGGACCGCTGTTTCCTGGGCCGGCTCCTCTGCCGAATTGACAAGGCCCCCTATTCCTCCCGGGACCCCCTTCGGAGGCCATTCTTCCACCCCGGTGTCATGCTCCCCCGGTTTGCCCGTGCGGTCGTGAACCTGACCCTCCTCTCACCCGGCGAAACCCTCTTTGACCCGTTCTGCGGGACCGGCGGGTTTCTGCTTGAGGCGGAACTGCTGGGAGCGCTGGCGGCCGGCGGGGATGCCGACCCCGCCATGGTGACAGGCAGCCGGTTGAACCTCGGGAACGCAGACCTGATGCGGCTGGATGCCGGGGCGCTGCCCCTCTGCACTGCATCCGTGGACACCGTGGCAACCGATCTGCCCTACGGCCAGTCCAGCTGGATCCGGGGGCGGGACCTGGACCGGCTCACCCCGCGGGCTCTCCGTGAGATTGGCCGGGTCCTCCGTCCCGGCCGGCGGGCGGTGATCGTCACCCACCGGGATATCCGCCCCTCTGTCCCCGATACCCTCGCGATCCTCCAGCACCACGAGCAGCGGGTGCACCGGTCCCTGACCCGCAGGTACCTGGTACTGGAACGGGGAGGGGAAAAACCCTGAAAACTGGCCAGCCGTATCGGATCTTCCTTGGCCGGTTCTCTTCATAAGATGCAAACCAGCGTGGAAGGAATATCCTCACGAGGGGGTGGGGTCGGGAGGGGGCTCTGCCTCCTCCCGTCGCCCTCCCCCGATGAGGATAACGACGGGGACGGTTTCCCATGGGACGGATCGGCAATCGGGGAATAATCTCACTCTCATCGCCCCCCCAGTTCCGCTGGCTATATCAGGAGACCGCCGCCATATTCCTGTACAGACGCGAGGCTGGTGGAATCCGGTGCCCGTCATATCCCTGAACTACGATTACCTGGAACGGCTGGTGGGAACCGATCGGCAGACGCTCCTCTCCCGGCTGCCGATGCTGGGCTCCGACATCGAGCGGGTGGAGGAGGACCACGTGGATGTGGAGTTCTTCCCGGTGCGCCCCGACCTCTTCTCCACCGAGGGGGTGGCCCACGCCATGCGGGGCTTCCTGGGGATCGAGACCGGGCTCCGGGACTACCCGGTCCGGCCGTCGGGGCTGTCCTTCTCCGTGGATCCCGCCCTCGCCTCCATCCGCCCGTTCCTGGGCTCGGCAGTGATCCGGAACGTGGACCTGGGCCCGGATGCCATCCTGTCGCTGATGGGCCTGCAGGAGGCGCTCCACTGGGCCGTGGGGAGGGGCCGGGGCAAGGTGGCCATCGGCGTCCATGACCTGGACACGGTCACCCCGCCGTTCCGGTACCTGGCCGCACCCCGGGACCGGTCCTTTGTCCCCCTGGACTTTGACCGGCCCATGACGATGGAGCAGATCCTCACCGATCACCCGAAGGGGGTGGACTATGCCCACCTGGTCCGGGACTTCTCCCGGTTCCCCCTGATCGTGGACTCCCGGGACCAGGTGCTCTCGTTCCCGCCCATCATCAATGGCGAGCTGACCCGGGTGACGGGACGGACCCGGAACATCCTCCTGGATACGACGGGGACCGACCTCCGGGCGGTGATGACCGCGGTGAAGATCCTCTGTGCCGCCCTGGCCGAGACCGGCGCCACGCTGGAGAGCATCCAGATCGATGGTACTCCCTGCCCTGACCTCTCCCCCGCTGTCCGGGTGGTGAAGGTGAAGGAATGCGCAGAGCTGCTGGGGATCGACCTCACGGCACAGGGGATGGCCGCCCTTCTCGCGCGGATGCGGTTCGGGGCTGTACCGGAGGGAAAGGACCGGGTCCGGGTCCAGGTGCCCTGCTACCGCGCCGACATCATGCACGACTGGGATATCTTCGAGGACGTGGCCATTGCGTACGGGTATGACCGGTTCGAGCCTGCCCTCCCCCCGGTCTTCACCATCGGGCAGGAGCATCCGGTGATGAAGGAGTCGGCTGCTGTCCGGGCCATCTTCACCGGCCTCGGCTACCAGGAGGTGATGCCGTTCACCCTGACGAGCGAAACAGTCCTTTTCGACCGGATGCGCAGGCCGCGGTCAGGGGAGGTGCTCCCTGTCCTCCACCCCATCAGCGAGGACCACACGGTGGTCCGGACCGAGATCCTCCCCCTCCTCTTGGAGACGCTGGAGGTGAACCGGCACCGGGAACTCCCGCAGCGGATCTTTGCGGTCGGTGACGTGGTGATGGGGTGCCGCAACGAGCGGCACGCGGCGGCGGTCTCGCACCACCCGGCGGCCGACTACAGCGAGGCCTATGCCCACACGGACGCCTGTGCCCGGGAGATGGGGCTCCCCTTCACGATGGTTGAGTCGTCGGATCCCGCCTTCCTGGAGGGGAGGCAGGCCCGGGTGATGGCCGGCGGTAGGACAGTCGCAACCTTCGGTGAGATCCATCCGGACGTGCTCATGGCCTTCGGGCTGGAGCACCCGGTCGCCGCGCTGGAGTTTGTGGTTACCGCCGCACCGGGATCCCGCGGCCGGCCAGGTATTCCTTCACCTGACGGACGGTGAACTCCCCGTAGTGGAAGACGGATGCCGCGAGGCAAGCGTCCGCCTTCCCCAGGGCAAACCCGTCATAGAAGTGTTCCAGGGTCCCCACCCCGCCGCTGGCCACCACCGGGATGCCCACGTTCTCGGAGATGGCACGGGTGACAGGGATATCAAACCCGTTCCGGGTGCCGTCCGTCTCCATGGAGGTAAGCAGGATCTCGCCTGCCCCCCTCCGCTCGGCCTCCCGGGCCCACCGGATGGCATCCAGGCCGGTGGGCTTCGTACCGCCGTACGTGACCACCTCGTACCCGCAGGTGCCCCCGCCGGGGAGGGCTACGGGCGTCCCCCCCGGAACAGGGGAGGAGGTCCTCCGGACATCCACGGCGACGACGATACACTGGGTCCCGAACTTCGCCGCCGCCCGGGTGATGAGATCCGGGTCGTTCACCGCGCTCGTGTTGATGGAGACCTTGTCGGCCCCGGCCCGCAGGATCTGCTGGATGTCCTCCAGGGTCCGGATCCCACCGCCCACGGTGAGGGGGAGGAAGAGCTGGTCTGCCGCCCGCTGGATCACGTCGATGATTGTGCCCCGGTCTTCCACCGAGGCGGTGATGTCCAGGAAGACCACCTCGTCGGCCCCCTGCTCATTGTAGCGTTTCGCGAGGGCGACCGGGTCGCCTGCGTCCTTCAGGTCCACGAAGTGGCATCCCTTGACCACGCGGCCGTCTTTCAGGTCCAGGCACGGGATGATGCGTCGGGTGAGCGCCATGAGAGAGTCTTTGGGAACCGGGGATTATTAAAGAGGCAGGCCCCACCTACCGGATCCCCTCTACGTTTTAGTAGGATGATGACCAACTCTCCCCGGTGATTCAATGGACAGGGTGCTCCGGATACTTCTCGTGATGCTGATCCTCATCTGCGGCGTGGCCATCTCCTTCTTCGCGTTCGAGGCCTACGTGGATAGCAGGTATGCCGAAACGCTCGGAGCCACCTACCAGTACCGGGTCACCGTCGGGACCGACGGTCCCCTCACGGACCTGCACCTCTTTCTCCCGCTCCCCGGGAGGGCCGGGGGGTCCTTGGAAGTGGTCCGGGCGGTGGGTGCCCGCGGGTGGACGGAGATCCCCGAGGGCTGGAATGTCACCCTCACCGGCACCGAGAAATACACCCTGCTGGAAGTCTCGGCCCCCTCGGTACCCCCGACAGACGAGTGCGGAGCGTGCGGCAGGGACGGTGCCCTCCATACACTCACGGTCCCGGTGAAGATCCGGAGCCCCGTTGAGACCGGTGACCCGGTGACGGATGGCGAGGTGCTGGAGCCCCGGCGATCGGGGACTGAGAAAGCCTGCACAGACACGTACGGCCCCGGTGACTCCATACCGCGCTGCACTGCATACGAAACCCGCTTCTTTGCCGACTATACCGCATACCCGGCCACCATGGTCGTGATCTCCGTGGAACTGACCGGGACAAACCGCTGGAACATCTTCAGTGATCGGTGGAGCGGGTTCCGGGACACCGCCAGCCTCACGGTCCTCGGGGAGAGCCACGGGTGGCAGACAGCCCGGGGGGAACTGGAGAGCGGCCTGGGGTACTCGTCCCTCTGGTGACATGCGGGAAAGTGGGGGGAGCCGAATGAAGAGGCAGGATCCTGGGAATGAAGTCATGAAGTCCGGTCGACAGAAGATCGAATGGGCCCGGCAGTACATGCCGGTGCTCGCCTCCATCCGGGAGGAGTTCGGGGAGAACCGCCCCTTTGCAGGGGTCACCGTCGGGATGGCGCTTCACGTGGAGGCGAAGACGGCAGTGCTCGTGGAGACGCTGGCCTCCGGCGGGGCAGAGGTCCATATCACCGGGTGCAACCCCCTCTCCACGCAGGATGACGTGGCCGCGGCCCTGAACGCGGTCCCCCGCGTCCGGTGCTACGCGAAGCGGGGCTGTACCGTCGAAGAATACTATACAGCCCTGAACCGGGTCCTGGATGCCCGTCCGTCCATCACCATTGACGACGGGATGGATCTGATCCACCTGCTCCATACCCGGCGGCAGGAGCTCCTGGACGGGATCGTCGGCGGCTGCGAGGAGACCACGACCGGCATCCACCGGCTCCGGGCCATGGCGGCGGCGGGGGCACTCCGGTTCCCGGTCATCGCGGTGAATGATACCCCCATGAAGCGGTACTTTGACAACGTCCACGGGACGGGGGAGAGCACCCTTGCGGCGCTCATGGCCACAACAAACGTGCTCATGGCGGGGAAGGCAATCGTCGTGGCCGGCTACGGGTTCTGCGGCCGGGGCCTGGCCACGAAGGCCGCCGCCCTCGGCGCCCGGGTCATCGTGACGGAGGTGGATCCGCGGACGGCGCTGCAGGCCCACATGGACGGCATGCACGTGATGACCATGGACCGGGCGGCAAAGGAGGGGGAGATCTTTGTCACCACCACGGGGAACACGACGGTGATCACGGGACGCCACTTCCGGCAGATGAAGGCCGGTGCCATCCTGGCCAACGCCGGTCACTTCAATGTGGAGATCGACATCCCGTGGCTCGCGAAGCATGCGGAGAGTACAGAGCACCGTGACGGGATCGATACCTATGTCATCGGGGGGAAACCCCTCCACGTCCTGGCCGAAGGGAGGCTCGTGAACCTGGCCACCCCCAAGGGGATGGGCCACCCCGTCGAGGTGATGGACCTCTCCTTCTCCCTCCAGGCGCTTTCCGCCCGGTACATCGCCGTGGAGGGGAAGACCCTCGCCCCCGGCGTGTACGAGGTTCCCGCAGCCATCGATGAGGAGGTGGCGCACCGGAAGCTCACATCCCTCGGGCTTTCCATCGACCGGCTCTCGGATGAGCAGGCCCGTTACCTGGAGGGGTGGGAGCAGGGGACCTGAGCGGACGCGGAATCCGCATCAGGACACCTGGTACAGAAACGTCTGGCGGGACGCTCCTGGGGGAGGACCAGAGGTCCCCCCACCAAGTGGGCGTCCCTCCGGATGTGCCTCGGTTGATCTCCGGTTTTTCCGGATTTTCCTTCAGGTAGTTGTCGGGTGATACTGCGGGAGGGGGCTGCTCGCCCCCTCCCGGGCCCTCCCCCCGATGGGGATGGACCACCATGTCGGTGATATCACTGGAGATACTCCAGTCCGGATCATCCGGCGGGGGGTGCCCACGCGGCGGGGGCGGTGAGCCCCCGAGAGCGTCTCAGAAGTACTCAACGATTCCGGCAAACCGCCATCTCATACTCGAAGAATCCCTCAGGAGATGCACGATTCACAGCAGATCGGTGCGCGCGCAGAAGAGGAACTCCTGCGCGTACCCTGCCCATTCCCCGAAATACTCCCTTCCGAATGTTCGGATCCTCCGGTCCTCCTTCTCTGACGGCATCTTCATGCCCGGTGGCGAGGCCAGGTAGTGGCGGTGCATGATCCGGCGGATCCAGACATCCACCGGGAACACGTCGTACCGGTGGAACCCGAAGAGGAGGATGCAGTCAGCAGCCTTGGGCCCGACACCGGGGAGCGAAAGGAGGCCCTCCCGTGCCTCCTCCAGGGGCAGGGCAGCCAGGTACCGGAGGAGGCGTGGATCCTCTGCGATCCGGGTCGCCGTTTCCTGGATGTACCGGTCCCGGTACCCCAGCCGGCACTCATCCAGGGTCTCCCGGCAGGGAGCGGCCAGTGCCCCCGGCGAGGGGAACGAGTACCACGTGCCGGTCGCGGACGGGATCCTCCCGCCGAAACACCGCGAGAGCGAGGCGATCATCTGCCGGATGCGGGGGATGTGGGTGTTGGTCGCACAGATGAAGGAGATCAGGATCTCCCAGCGGTCCTGCCGGAGGAGACGGAGGCCCGGGCAGAAGGCGATGGCGCCATGGATCACCGGGTCCCGGTCCACCGCCGCCTGGATGGCAGGGAGATCCAGGTCCAGGGCAAGGTAATCACGCACCCTGCGGGCGGTGGTTCCCCGGTACTCGATCCGGTCCCCCTCCTGCCGGAGGTGCCAGACTTCGCGCCCGACAACACCCTCCCACCATCCATCCCGCTCTTCCCACCGGAACGCCTGCCCGCAGGAGAGGGAGAGACCGAGATCGCAGGGCTGGCCCTCCCGGAGCCGGATGAATCCCATGGTCCCCGGGATCTGTGCCGCCATCCCGTTTCAAGGTTCCGGGGATGAAAGGGAAGGAAACCTTTTTCCCCGGCCTCACCGACCCGGAGATCCTGCCGTATGAGTGAAGTGGAGGCCCACTACCGGAAAGAGAACGGGAAGGTGCTCCTGGAGCTGACGCTCAGGAACGTGATGCAGATCTTCAACTCGCTGGACCCTTCCCCATTCCACGAGAAGGACCTGGATGACGATGCCGAAGAATACATTACCGAGATGGTGGAGGACTTCCCGCTTTCCACCCCCCTTGTGATGGTCATCTACCTTCCCCCCGAAGTCTGCCGGACCGAGGCCACCTCCACCCTGGAACCTGCCATCCACCACCACTTTTCGTACAAGGCTGCCGCCGCCCGCCGGAACCTGCGCCAGCTGCTCCAGCGGGGCCGGATCAGCCTGGCCATCGGCGTGGGTTTCATCTTTCTCATCGGGGCCATCTCGTCGGTGCTCACCTCCATCTCCCACTCCGGCCCCGTCTCGTGGATTTCGAATGGCCTGCTCATCGTTTCCTGGGTGGCCATGTGGGAACCGGTCAACATCTTCCTGTACGGCTGGTGGCCGGTGCGGCGGAAAATGATGGTCTATGAGAAGATCGCAGGTATGGAAGTGAGGGTGGAGCCCTCACCTTCCCGACCCGCCTGAATCCGTGATTCCCACCGGTTGCTGCTGTCCGGTAAAAAAGAGTGGAGGGAGCTAGACCCGGGGCTCAAAGGCCACCGGGACCGTTTCTCCCTTCGGGTAGTAGTAGATGACACCCAGCTCGGTGAAACCGGCCGGTTTCTTCCCGCTGGTGTCAGGGGCCCAGGCCTGGGTGGCGAGGCTGGTGGTGGTCCATGCCCCGTCGCAGCTGGCCCAGTCAGGCCGTCCGTCAGTCACCCGGCAGGTGCGGGCCCTTTCCGTGATCCCGTCGACTGCGATCAGCCGCTGGATCAGGCTGACCTCGTTCCCGTTCCAGACACTGTAACTGGTGTACCCCATGTACGTCTTCCCCTCCAGTCCCTTCATGGCCGATACGTTCGCCGGCCCGGACCAGGCGGTGCAGGTATTCCAGTCGGGGGCACCGGTGGCGCTGTTCCGGCAGGAGCGGTACCAGGAGGATGCAAAGTCCTCACCCGCGATCATGCTCTGGGTGATGCTGCGGGTGGAACCCTGGGTCAGGGTGTAGGCAGCGTAGGCTTTCCAGTGTCCGAGACCGGCACCGGAGAGGTCCACTTTCTTCCAGGTACAGGCCTTCCAGTTCACGCCGGAGTTCCTGAGGATGGGGCAGTCGCGGGCATAGGATGTGGAGCGGTCGTTCTGGATCAGGCTCTGGGAGACCCAGCCCTGCCCCCTGCTATCCACGTAAACGTAGGCGTCATACCCATGGAACTGCCGTGCAGTCCTGTCGATCGCATAGGTGAGATCGCCGCGGACCCATTTCTCGCACCTGGCAGTGTTGACCTGTCCCGCGGCCGTGAGGGGACAGGTGCGGCTCTGTGTGTGATACCCGTCGAGTTCCAGGTACGACTCCTGGATGAACCCGTACCGGTTTGCATAGGCCGGGTCCCAGACAGACCAGGATCCTTTCTTGTGCCAGCCGTAGTTGTCGATGGGATCGTACTTGCCCGTGTCTTTCTCGCCGTTCCTCCCTGCGACATAGGTGAAGACTGACTGGCCTGTCCGCTTTCCGTATGCGTCAAGGAACGTCACGTCCCAGGTGACTGTGATGGTCCCGGTGGCGGGATCCACCGAGACCCAGCTCTCGCCGGTGTTGAACCGGAAGTACGGGTTCACGAGCGAGGTCCCGTCCTTCTTCGCTGCCCCAACACCGAGGGGCACCGCGCCGGTGAAGGCCTGTTTCGGTGCCGGCTGGATCGAGGCCTGGAAGACACCCTTCTTCACCTGCGTGACCATGCAGTACACCTGCGGGATCTCCTCCATCATGTTGGTGGAGACCAGGAAGCGCATCTCCCTGATGACATCAGTGGAGGGCTTGTTCAGGGACGTTCCCTGGTAGACTGCCGTGAACCGGACCCGCTCGCCGGGGAA
>JAJRDF010000149.1 GCA_028678555.1 Methanomicrobiales archaeon | reverse complement strand
AGTTCGGGATCGAACGCGTGGCTGGGTCGATGCCCGGCTGGCTGGACTCCTTCTCCCGTAACGGCAGCGGCGATGATATCACGGTGGCCCTGGCATGGCTGGAACCGGAAAAGGGAACCGCAACGAATAACGGATTGGGTGCCGATGCCGGGAACGGGGAGGGAGACGCCGTATGACGCTCGCACCCGGGGAGAAGGTGAAGGCAGAGATCCGGGGCACCACGCTCACGGTGAGGAAGAAGCTGGGGGAGGGGACCCAGGGCGAGGTGTACCTGGTGGAGGGTTCCGGCGGGCAGCAGGCCCTGAAGTGGTACAAGCCGGCACAGGCCACCATGGACCAGATGGCGGCGATCCGGGCACTGGTGCAGGCCGGACCGCCCCGGGGCGCGGCAGGGAACCGGTTCATCTGGCCCCTGGATCTGGTCACTGCCCCGAAGTCGCCCCAGTTCGGGTACCTGATGCGGCTCATCGACACCTCCCGGTTCGCGGAACTGGGACAGGTGCAGGCCCACCTGAAACCCCCGCC
Organism: Methanomicrobiales archaeon; assembly: GCA_028678555.1. GTDB lineage: Archaea > Halobacteriota > Methanomicrobia > Methanomicrobiales > JACTUA01 > JAJRCY01. The sequence goes on along the minus strand of JAJRDF010000149.1, from coordinate 3,060 downwards.
GGGATTCGCTGCCCTCACCCGGATCTCGTACCAGCTGGCCAACTCCTACCGGGCCCTTCATCTCTCGGGCTACTGCTACCGGGACATCTCGGACGGGAACCTGATGTTTGACCCGCAGGGCGGGGACGTGCTCATCTGTGACAATGACAACGTGGGGGTGAACCGGCAGTCCAAGAGCCAGGTCTGGGGAACCATGGAGTTCATGGCGCCGGAGCTGATCCGGGGGGAGGCTGATCCCTCCACCGAGACAGACCTCCACTCCCTGGCCGTGCTCCTCTTCAGCCTCTGGATCTGGCACCACCCCTTCCACGGCAAAAAGGAATTCGAGCTCCGGGTCTGGGATATCCCGGCGAAAAAGAAGGTCTATGGCACGCCGGTTTTTATCTTTGATCCCTCGGACCGGTCCAATGCCCTCCCCCTGGACCCCGACTACGAGACGCCCCGGTTCCGGTGGGGCTATCTTCCCCCGTCCCTGCAGGAACTCTTCACCCGTGCCTTTACCACGGGCGTCTCGGATCCGAAACGGAGGGTAACGGAGGGGGAATGGCAGCGCCTCTTCCAGCAGCTGGAGGACGGGATCACGGCATGCCCGAAGTGCCATGCCGAGAACATCTGGGAGCCTGGGCAGGATACCCTTGCCTGCTGGCACTGCCGGAGTGCCGTGACTCTCCCGCCGAAGCTCGTCATCCACCTCCCCTCGGGGCACCACCATGTCCTCCTCACCGGGAACCGCTCCCTGAGGCGCCGGCACCTGAACCCGTCCGGGAAGGAGGAGAATGACACCGATGAGGTGGCCCGTGTGGTGCCTCACCCGCAGAACCCCTCCATCTGGGGGATCCGGAACCTGACGGAGACGCCCTGGAAGGTAACCTTCCCCGACGGGAAGACCCTGGAAGTGGGGAAGGACCGGTCGGTCCCCCTGAACCCCGGTACCACCCTCACACTGGGGTCTGTCACCGCCGAGATCCGGAAGTAGCCATGCCGTGAGTGGACCATGACCGATGCCGTACGGAACCGCCTGGTGGATCTCGTGGCCGCCTACGGGAAGTCACTCTCCGGTGACCCGAAGCGGACCGAGGGGCTCCTCCGGGATACCTGCCCCGGGTGCGGCCGGGAGATCTTCCTCCTGGTCTCGGCCCAGCGGCTCCGGGTGCCGGAAGACCTCGCCATCCTCTCCTCATCGGTCCCCCGGGAAGCCCTCTTCCGCCGGCTCACCCGGCGGCTCCACGACGAGCTGGGGATCGACGAGCAGTTCGGCCTCTGGGCGGTCCACTCCTGGGCCATTGCACTGGGGCTCCTCTCCCCGGAGGCAGCCCGGGCGGGGCGGAGGGGCCGGAAAGAGGCCGCAGGAAAGGGTGCCGGGGGGAGTATCGCGACGGCACCCTCTCCTCTCCCGAGTCTTGTCGTGTCAGCCAGAGGGGACGGGCACTTCCGGACACTGGCCGACGCGGTCCGGGAAGCCCGGCCGGGCACCCGCATCTTCCTCCGGCCGGGCCAGTACCGGGAGGAGGTCACCGTTGACCGGGCACTGGAAGTGATCGGCGAGGGACCCGCCACCTCCGTGATCCTGGAGACGGGGGGGCCGGCCGGTATCACGGTGAAAGGTGGTGCTCTCTACCTGCACGGCGTGACCCTCCGGGGGGGGCCACCGGCTCCCGGCTCAGTGGCGCTCCAGGTGCAGAAAGGCCTCGCCATCGTCGAGGACTCGGTGGTGGCCGGGGGAGAGACCTCGGTGCTCGTGCAGGGCTCCGGATCCTCGTCCCTCCTCCGCCGGTGCACCCTGGGCTGGGGGGCAGCGAGGGGCGTGGCGTTCCTGGACCGGGCCAGGGGTACCGTGGATGAGTGCCGCATCCCCCAGTCTCCGAAAGGGATCGTGATCGCAGGGGGGGCGGACCCGGTGATCCGGTCCACGCGGCTGGAAGGCTGCCAGACAGGCATTGGCGTCTCGGCCCGGGGAAAGGGGACCGTGGAGGGCTGCACGATCAGCGGTTCCCGCCATGCCGCCATCTCGGTCGCCGAACTCTCAGATCCGCAGGTCACCCGGTGCCGGATCCAGGAAGGGAACTTTGGCATCGAGGTAACCGACAGGGGCCGGGGCCGGGTCACGGAGACCGAGATCGCGGGGATGGCGGCCGGCGTCTTCATCTCCGGCGGCGGCAACCCGGTCCTCACCGGCTGCACGATCCGGGACGGCAGGTTCGGCGTGAGCGTCTCCGGAAAGGGCAGAGGTGTTCTGGAAGACTGCCGGATCACCGGCCACCAGTACAGCGGTGTTTCGGTGAAGGAGAAGGGCAACCCTATCCTGCGCCGGTGCACCATCACAGGGAACCGGGACGTGGGCCTCTGGGCGTACAGGAACGGTGCGGCGACCGTCGAGCACTGCGACCTCTCGGGCAATGGCAAGGGGGCCTTCTCCCTTGAGGCCGGGTCCCGGGTGAAGAAGGACGGGAACCGGGAAGGGTGAGGGCGGCCCCCCCATTTATGCAGATCACGCCCTCCATCCACGCGATCAGGCATCAGTTCAGGATTCCGGTAGCGCCCGGAATTTCACTCGACCGGTTCGTGTATTCATACATCATTTACGGAAGGAAGATCACCCTCATCGATACGGGAGTGGCAGGATGCGAGGTGCAGATCTTCGACTCTCTCCGGTCCACCGGCCGGGATCCCGCAGAGATTGCGCTGATCATCCTGACCCACACCCATCCCGATCATATCGGAGCGGCCCGGGCAATCCAGCAAAGAACGAAATGCCGCATCGCAGCGCATCCTGCAGAGCGTGCATGGATCGAAGACGTGACACGCCAGAACAGGGAGAGGCCGGTGCCGGGATTTTCCACGCTGGTTGGTGGACCCGTCCATGTCGATGATGAACTCGCGGACAGGGATGTGATAGAGCCTGCCAGGACCGGGGCCGGGAAGATGCAGGTGGTCCACACGCCGGGCCATTCACCCGGGTCCATCTCGCTCTTCATGCCGGGTGAAGGGGCACTCTTCTCCGGCGATGCGATACCGGTGAGGGGAGACCTGCCGGTCTACGATGACGCCCTCGCATCCATG
>JAJRDF010000038.1 GCA_028678555.1 Methanomicrobiales archaeon | reverse complement strand
CCACTGTGACCGCAAACCGCCGGTGGCCCCGGACCGCGGCAAGGTCGGCACCGGATGGCATGTCGATGGTCCCGTCGCGGGAGTCCAGCACCTCCCCGCCCAGGGAGCGGATCTTTGAGATGACCTCCGGGATGGGGGAGGTGCTGACCAGGCCCGACATCCGGCCCCCGATCCCCTGCACCATGTCAGGGCGGGTGACGACGACGGTGCCAGCCCCGTCGCAGGCCAGCACGACGGCGGAGACCAGGCCATGACGGAGGGCAGTCCCGAGGAGCTCCGATGCCCCGAAGAGCACGAAGTCCCGGTCCGCCAGGAGTTCCCGGCCGGCGGTGCACATGCCGAAGGAGGCGATCCGGTGCTCGATGTTGGTCCGGAGGGCTTCCGGGGAAAAGTCCGTGACCGGCACGGCAAACCGCCGTGCCAGCGGGCAGTCCCGGATCAGGGGCTCGCCCACCTCCACTACCTTCCCCTGCCGGATGACGATGCGGGCCCGGCCGATGGCCTCCATCACGTGCTCATCCAGCCGGTGCCGGTCTGGCGGGTTCCTCGCGTTATCCTGTCTGCTCATACTCTCGTTTCAGGGTTGCCGTTCAAGGTGCATGAACCTCACCCTTGTCCCGGCAGAGGGGTAGGCAGAAGGAAGCCGGGAGACCCCGGGGATGGGACGGCCCCGCCAACCCATCCCCTCCTGCTGTGGATGGCTAAATGAGGTGCTACCGCTGAGATCTGGTCCGGGAGCTGAGGTCCGGATGAACCTGAATCCCACCCGGAGGTTTCCGTCGTCTCCAGGGAACCGGTTCCCGGAGATCGACCTCGTGAGGGGCTTCGCCATCGCGATGATGGTGGTGTACCATACCCTCTTTGCCCTGGTCTTCGCGGGCGTGGCAGAGATCCCGGTAACGACCGGGTTCTGGAAGGTATTCCAGCTGGCCACGGCTGCGCTCTTCCTGGGCATTGCTGGGGTCTCCCTGTCGGTCTCGGCATCCCGGGCTGCGAAGTACCTGGTCGGGAAGGCACTGACCCGGAAGTTCCTGTGGCGGGGGGCCGGCCTCATCGGTGCGGGGATGGTGGTCACGGCAGTGACCCTGATCATCGTCCCTGACGCTCCGATAATCTTCGGGGTGCTCTCCTGCCTCGGGGTCTCGATCCTGCTCTCCCCCCTCTTCTTCAGGTTCCGGAGACTTCTCCCCCTGGCCGGCTGGGTCGTGATCCTGGCTGGGGTCCTCGCGCTCCCTGTCCGGGGACCGTCCCTCCTCCTGCCCCTGGGGGTCTACCCGACAGGCTTTTCCAGCCTGGACTGGGTGCCCCTCTTTCCCTGGATGGGAGTGGTCATGCTGGGGATCGCTGCAGGGGATACCCTGTATCCCGGCGGGGAGCGGGCATTCCGCGCCCCCGCCTCACTATCGGCGATCCCCCGGGCAGCCCTCTGGCCGGGCCGCCACTCCCTCCTCCTCTATTTCCTCCACGTGCCGGTGATCCTGATCCTCCTTTCCCTCCTTGTGCCGGGGTTCGTGCAGGGATTCCTGGCTGCCATATCTGTCTGATACAATCCGGCGGGAGCGGGATACCGTTTCAGGAAATCCTTATGGTACTGTCGGCCGATACTTATGGCAGATTCTTGACCCCTGTTTCCCTCCCGGGTGTGGAATGAACCTGTCCCGTTCTTTTGGCATCCTGTGCCTGATCCTGGCCCTCCTGGCTCTCCCGGCATCCGCAGACGGGGAGGACAGCGGGACCCTGGTGGGGTACTACTTCACCTCCGACGGGTGCAGCCACTGCGCACACGTAAATCCCCACCTCCTGGGGGACTGGCTGGAGACCCACCCCAACCTTGTGGTGGCGGAGTACGAGCTGGCCACCCGGCCGGGGAATTACGCGGTACTGGCCGAGATGGACCGGACCTACCATACCGGCCTCACCGTGCCTTTTGTCTTTGTCAGTTCCGGGACAGTCTTTACCGGGGATACGGGTATCCTGTCAGGAGTGCCGGCTCTCTTGGAAGCTCTCGAGAGGGACCCCGCCTCCCGCCCGGCCGGATCGCTCTCCCTGGAGTCTCTGGATCCGGCTTCCCTCAGTGGCATGCCCCGGATCTGGCATGGCGACAGGATCCTGATCCGGACCGGCCCGGGGGGTGACGGCACCGTGCTGCGCAGCCTGCTTTCCGACCCGGATCCCGCCGGTGTGCTGGGGAAGGCCCGGTGGACACGGGTAACTCCCGTCGTGGTCACCCACCCCGGTGTTCAGGCTGCCTTCCAGCATGCCGTGCAGCTGGACGGGTGGATCTTCCAGTGGAACGGGGAAGACGTGCAGGGGGACGGGAACGATGGGACCATCACCCCCGAGCCCACCACCACCCCGGGCGAGTGCGAGGTGCCCCCGCCCCTGGAGGTGGGGAAGATCGTGACGCTGGCCGCCGTCAATGCCATCAACCCCTGCGGCCTCGCCATCCTCATCGTGGTGCTCCTCTCCATCATCACCCGGACTCCCGACCAGCGCCGGAGGGTGCTTCTCGCCGGCCTCGCCTTCACCGCCGCCGTCTTCATCTTCTACTTCATCTACGGGGTCGTCATGGTGGCCCTCTTCCAGATGGTCCCCCAGCTGGCCTCCTGGAGGATCTGGCTCACGCGGCTGCTGGGTGTGGTGGCCATCGTGATCGGTCTCCTCTATATCAGGGATGCCTTCTCCTGGACGCCCCCCTCACCGTCCACCGCCATCCCGAAGGGGTGGAAGGGGACCCTGAAGCGCCTCCTGGACCGTGTCTCCTCCCCGGCCGGGGCCTTTCTCATCGGGGCCGTGGTCACCCTCTTCCTCCTCCCCTGCACCATCGGCCCCTACATCATCAGCTGCGGGATCCTCTCTGCCTATGACCTGACTGCCGCCGTCCCCTACCTTCTCCTGTACAACGTGATCTTCGTGCTCCCGATGCTCGCGGTGACGCTGCTCGTATACCTGGGGATCTCGCGGCTCTCCGATGTGAAGGACTGGAGGGAGCGGTCGGTGCGGCGGATGCGCCTCATCGCCGGGGTCGCGATCCTGCTGCTGGGAATCCTCATCGCGCTGGGTATCCTCTGAGAGCCGATCCCCGTTCTTTCGTTTCTGTCTGCCCACGGCGGTCTGCCCGGGCGGGATCACCTGGAGCGGATGCCCCGGTTCAGGGAGCCGGACTGCCGCTGTGAAAGACGGGCACGTGGTTCCCTGCTGCCACGTCAAAGAGTCCCCGGGGGGTCACCCGGAGCGCCGGGATCACGGTGAGGGCCAGGAACGAGAGGTACATGAAGGCATGCGGGATACCGCCCAGCCGCTCCACGTGCCGGTCCAGCTCCGCCAGCCGTGCCGCCACGCAGTCGCAGGGCTCCAGGGACATGAGGCCGGCAACAGGCAGCGGGAGCACCGTCTCCTGGTCCAGGCCCACGGCCACGAGCCCTCCCTGGAGCGCGATGACCCTCCGGATCGCCGCGAGGAGCGGGCCCTCTTCTGCACCGACGGCCACGATATTGTGGGCATCGTGGGATACGGATGCCGCGATGGCCCCCTCCTGCAGGCGGAATCCCTGCACGGGGCCGATCCCGCAGCCCGCATCACGGTACCGGTCACAGACCACCGCCGTGAGGATGTCCTGCGCCGTGTCCGGGATCCCCCCTTCTTCCACGGAGAGGCCCAGGTCCCGGGTCGTGATCTGGCCGGGAGAGAGGCCGATGACCCGGGCCTCCCCGGAACCGGTAATCCGGATCTGTTCCGGGCCCGGGGGCGAGCAGGCAAACGGCCGACGGATCCCCCGGGGCTTCCGGTAGGGCATCTCCCCCACCGCCCTGCCCCGTTTGTAGGTCCGCTCGACGGTGAACACCGGACCCGGACCCAGGATGCAGAAATCGGCGAGGCACCCGGGGGCGAGCGCTCCCCGGTCCGCGAGCCGGAACCGGTCGCACGGGGAGAGGGTGGCCATCCGGAGGGCCAGCTCCAGATCCACACCGGCGGACACGGCCTTCCGGATGCAGTCATCGATGTGGCCGTCGCACATGAGCAGGTCCGCGTGCCGGTCATCTGTTGCCAGGGAACACCGGCAGGCAGTGCAGGGGGTCACAGAAGGGGCCAGGTCCCGCAGGTTCCGCTCGGTGGAACCCTCCCGGAGGAAGAGGAACATCCCCCGGCGCAGCTTCTCACGGGCCTCCGGAAGGGTGGTGGTCTCGTGATCGCTCTGAAGGCCCGAGAGGATGTACGCGTTCAGGTCCTTCCCCGAGAGGGAGGGGGCATGACCGTCCCTGATATCCGAGAGCCGGATCTTGCGTTGCACCTCAGGATCAGCCCCGAGGACACCGGGCACATCCATCATCTCCCCCAGGCCGAGGACGCCTTTTCTCCCCAGGAAGGGGAGGAGGTCATCGGCGGTGAGAACGGCACCGCCGGTGTCCCCCGGAGTTGCCGGGACGCAGGAAGGAAGCATGACCAGGATATCCAGCGGGGTGGCCTTCCCCTCGTGGAGGAGATACTCGATCCCGGAAGCCCCCATCACGTTCGCGATCTCGTGGGGATCCGCGATGACGGTGGTGGTGCCCCGGGGGAGGACCGCCCGGGCAAACTCGGCAGGGCAGAGCAGGGAGGATTCGATGTGCACATGGGCGTCCACGAGACCAGGGATCACCCGGAGGCCGGCGAGATCCACCTCGGCCGTTCCCACGTACCCCTCCCCGAGCCCCACCACCAGGCCGTCCCGGACAGCCAGGTCCGCCCGCTCCCAGCTGCAGTCAAACGGGTTGAAGATCTCGCCGTTCCGGAAGACCGTGTCGGCGGGGAGTGTGCCCCTCGCCGCCGCCAGGTTCGGATCCATCCCTACACCGTGATGTCCTGGATCACGCTGGCCTTCCGGTCATTGTCCACGATCAGGTAGACGTAGAGCTTGTAGGACCCCGGTGGCAGGGTGAGCGGAACCGTGTACTCGTGGTCCCCGGAGGCGAGCCGGACCGTATGGAAATCGGTGCTCACCTCTTCCTGGGCCAGGTCCTTCACCCGGAAGACACTCACCTGGATGGCCGCATCCCGCGCCTCGCCGCTGTTGGAGAGACGGAGGGAGAGGCGGGAACCGTCATACCGGACATCCGCGATCCCGAAGGAAAGGCATCCGGGGAGGATGCAGCAGCAGATCAACAGCCCGACGAGGATAAGAACCCGGTGCCGGGGCGGCATTAATCTTGAATGTGCGATCTGCAGAAGATAAAGCTATGGGATCAGGGCCTCCGGGGAGAGGAGGCCCCGCACAAACGTCTCCAGCGCAGGGAGGACATTCGTTCCCTTCTGTGCCGAGATGGGGTGGACCGTGGCACCGTCCAGCTCGGCGGCCACACCTGCAGGGTTTGCACCCTGGCAGTCGCACTTGTTGGCGAGGACGGCAAACGGGATGCCCTTCCCCTTGAGCCAGACGCAGAGGTTGTAGGTGTTTTCGTCCACCCCCGCCGTTGCGTCCACCACCACGATGGCCCCGTCCATCCCCCGGGAGAGAATGGTCCTCACGAACTCAAACCGCTCCTGCCCGGGCGTTCCAAAGAGGTAAATCGTGTGCCGGAACAGGTGCACCCGCCCGAAGTCCATGGAGACGGTGGTGGGCTCGTCAGCCTCGAGGGCTTCGATGTGGCGGGCCCCCGGATCGAGGCACTGGATGAACGTGGATTTTCCTGCACCGTGGGTGCCGAACACCACGATCTTCAGCCTTCGATCCTCCATCTGCACGTACATTCAGTATCGTTATCCAATAACTCTTTCGCATTTTTTTTCGGGGCCGGGGGGTGCCTGCAGGGCAAAAATCCGAGAGAATAATGGATATCCTGAATTTAAAAGGAGAAAACGCATTGATCCGGGTGAAGGGGGAAGGGAAAGGTTCACCATATCCTGTGAAAATAAATCCGCGCGTCCGGTCCTGGCCTGTGGTGGCATGGTTCACACCCGGAGATCGGAGGGGGATCGGGAATTCCCGGTTCCCTCATGGTCCATGACGGTCCGGGCAGGGAGCCGGAACCGGATGTGCAGGCATTTCAGGGGGAAGATCTCCTCCATGACCTGCAGCGAGCACCGGTTCCTGATACCCCCGCAGGTGCTGTCACAGCGGGCTTCCTCTTCCTCAAAGAACCGGATGAAGGCCACCGCAGGGGTGCTGCAGGGTCCAGTCAGGATCCCGGCCGCGAACTGTTCCCCGATCTCTACCGGGATCTCCAGCGATGTGTCCCCGGCCCAGAGCATGCACCAGTTCACCTCCACCAGGTCCTGGGTCACGACCGTGAGGGCGCATTCGATGTCCAGGTCCACGGTGGTATGACCTGTCTGGGAGACCAGGTTCTCAAAGACCTCGAAGAAGAGCCTGCGGGTCTGCTCCAGGTCACGGGTCAGGGCTTTTGCAGCCAGGTCCCTGGCCTGGTCCGGGATCACCACTTCCCGCTGGATCTGGTCCCGGAGGAGCGCCCGTTCCGAGAGGTGCTGGAGTATGGTTCGGAGGTGCTCATACCGCTTCCAGAACTCCTTTTCCTGAAAGACACGGGTGAGGAAGATATCGTCTCCCATGGAACCTCATTTTCCGGCGCCTGTCCTGGCCGGAACCTGTACAGAATCCCGGTGGAGGTTTCTCACCTTATCAAACCGCTGGTGATGGCGTTTCACATCCATGAAGACAACGGTAAAATTGGTACCCACGACCATGCAGACCAGGACAAGGCTGATCCCCAGCATGGTCCCGGTCGACGTGAGGAAGACCGCCCAGAGCAGGGTCACAAAGGAGACCAGAAAGAAGATCATCCAGGTTTTCATGGTGTAGATATTCATGCGCTAACAATTAGATTATCGTTTTATATGATTAAAGTTTCGATTCTAGTTCTATGCTATAATTGGCCAAATATAACTTATAATAGCTATATAAACTTTATAATGATTTTCAGCCCCATATCTTCGAGAACTTGCCGTCATCGGTATCCCGGGGTCCCGCCCCCGGATCCCCGGGCCGGTTGACAACGCATATATCTGATTCTGCCCCCATACCGGTGTGGATCACGGGAATCTGGCCATTATTCTGGCAGCGGCCGCTGTCATTGCCGGGTTCTTCCTTCTCGCTCCTGCCCTCCTCTTCCCCGGGGTGCCGCCGGACCAGGCCGCTGCCACCCCGTCACCTGTCACCACCGCCCCGGTTCTCGTCACCCCTACACGGTTACCCGTTACCCCGGTCCCTTCTCCCACCCCGGAAGGGATCACCCCGTACCGGATCACCTACACCGGATATTACTCCTCGTATCCGGTCGTATTCTTCCCGACTGACATGGCATCCTACCGGGAATCCGATCCCTCATGGCGGTTCAATTCCTCGGTCCGGTTTGCCTACCTTGAGGAAAACCACGGAGGATTCACCACGGTCTTTTCCGTACCCTACCCGGTGTGGCGGATCAACTGCACGCTCTCTGCATGGAGAAACCCGGAGCAGGCCCATCTCCGGCTGCTGCTCGTGGACGTGGAGACCGGCACCACCTTCGAGGGGATCGAGATCCGCACGCCGGGGGCAGTCGTAAAGAATGTGCAGAGCCGGTTCCGGCCGCTCTACCTGATCGTCTCCACCGATGACGTGGACCGGGTCTTCGTCTCCCTGGAAGCCCCGGCTGAGTACCTCTGAGGGGATGCCCGAACGGCCCGGGACGGCACGGGGTATCCGGTGAATGTCAGGGCAGCCGTTCCACGGTGACACGGACCCGGTCACCGGGCCGGAAGCCGTGACCTTCCGGGACATCGATATTGAACCAGAATGCATTCGCTGCAGCATGATCCTGGGCCATCAGGCATTCCCGGCCGGGGCCGGCCTGGGCGATGAAATCGATGGTGGCGGTGATCTGGAGGTGCGGCGGCATAAAAGGGGACCCGGGGGTGAAGGGGATCAGACGGCCCGGGAGGTGACGAGCCAGGTGGTGCTGTTGGAGTAGGACCAGCGGATGATATTCAGCTCGTCGCAGATATCCGCAAGGATCCCCATGTTGGTCCCCACCTCCTTGGGGGAGAGGCCCAGCTCCTTCGCGATGTACTTGGACTTGAAGTAGTGCTTCCCCCTGCGGAGGCCGGTGAGAAGGTAATAGAGGATCTTGCGCTGGGTGTCGTTGTAATGTTCCCGAATCCGGTTGCCTGCGGACATTTCCTCGTCTCCGGAATTAATCATTTCATATCTCCTACAATATATATGAAGATTGCTATTTTATTCTGAAAGGTTTTAGAGTGGTTTGGGTCTATCTGCTGGCGCAGATGCGGTGGTTCCGGTGCCCGGACCGGCCAGGGATGCCCCGGCAATCTTTCCGATCAGGGCCTCCATCACCGGTTCGCGCATTCCTTCCACGAATTTGATGGAACCCACCACCAGGTGACCCCCGCCGCTGACACCGCCGCCACGGATCTCGTCCCTGAGTTCCCGTACCATCCGGGGGATGTTCAGGAGCACGCCCCGGGAGCGGAGCACGGCAAAGTCCGGGCCGAACCCGATGGTGACCACGGGCTTTCCCGCGTGCATCTGGATCAGGCGGTCATGGACCTCGCCGGAGGTCTTCCCCGGCGGCGGGAAGGTAAACTTGTGGGCATGCAGTTCCACGTCCAGCAGGAAGAGGTGCACGCCGTTTGCGAGCACCCGGGAGGCCACGTGGGGCATTGATGCCGCCAGCTGGTCGGCGATGGCGACGTTGGCCCCCTCCACCAGGTGGGCCAGGAGCTTCGCATGGCGGGCCGGGTTCCCGGAGAGGTCCAGGATGTCTTTGACGAGCTCCCTGCCGTCGTTGAACCGGAGCCAGAACTGGTTGTAGTCCAGGGCAAGGGCGATCTCCTTGCAGTGATCCTCTGAGTACCGGTCCGCCACCAGGGCCAGGTACTTCCCCCGCTCCGGAGCCTCGCTCCGGTCCCCCACCGCCGAGACGGCAGGAAGGTGCAGGATCCGGCTCTCCACGGCGGGGCTTACCATCCGGGCGATCTCGGTGCCCAGCATCCCCGTGGTGATCCCGTAATCCCCGCCGACGTGGTAGGGGTTCACGTGGCCGGCAAGGTAGGGATCCACCACCGCGTCCGGGTGGTGGTGGTCTGCCACGAGCACGGTGAGCCCGTACACCTCCGCCATCTTCAGGGAGGGGATGTCCTCCTCCGTGGAGCCGTTGTCAGCGAGGAGGATCAGGGGCAGCTTCTGGCCGTAGCGGATGAAGTCCTTCAGGGCAAAGTCCAGGTCCCGGGTAATATCCTCGATCTCGTAGAAGGGAGCCTTGGAGGGGGACCGCTTGAAGAGAAAGAATTCGGCGTCGTGTTCCCCGCCGTTCTCCCGGATCAGGGAGACCACCGCCTGCTCGATGGCCACCGCCGCGCAGATCCCGTCGGCATCCGCGTGGTGCCGGACCAGGATGGGCTGGCCCAGGAACACCGCCTTCCGGAGGGCTGCCGCGATCTGGAGCATCGGAACACGGAGCTTCTCCAGCACCGG
>JAJRDF010000037.1 GCA_028678555.1 Methanomicrobiales archaeon | reverse complement strand
CGGCTCGGCTGCCCGGCTCTCGGTCCTCCGGTCCCCGCACCTGCAGGCCGGTGTCATCCTTTTTGTGGTCCTCCTCTCCTTCCTCCTGTGCGGCCCCTTCGGCCTCCTCATCCTCGTGCTTGCCACTGCACTGGGCATGGTGCCGTATCTCCTCAATGTGCCCCGGCTCTTCTGCATGGGGGCCGTGATGGTACCGGTGATGGTCCTCTCCCTGGGACTGGTGGTCCTGTGAAACGGGGCCGGGGTTTCCGGGCAGGGTCCGGAAAGGGGGACCAGGCATATAGGCCGGGAGGGGACACATGAGGTACAGCATGCAGCGGTACTGGTTCGGCGATGTCATGGAGGACACCTGCACCCGGGCAGAGGGTGATACCGCTGCCCTCGCCGACAGGGTTGCTGCCTTCTCCACGAAGATGGAAGAGTTTGTCCCCCTCCGGTGGGAACAGGCGGTTCTCTGCGGCACCGCCCCGGACCGGGCGGGATACCTGGCCCTTCTCCGGCAGGTGACCACGCTGCTCGCCGAACGGAAGATCCGTGCGTGGTACGGGCGGGGGGACGCCCTCCTGATCCAGAAGGTGCGGATGCTGGAGGACCTGGACCGGGCGGCGAGCCTGGTGGCCGAGCGGTTCGGTGAATGGGACCGGGTCCTCCACCCGGGTCCCGCGGAGGAGATCCGGGAGCCGGCGCCCCGCCGGGCACTGGAGGGGGCCCGCGGACGGGCTGAGGGGGCCCAGGCGGCGGTCATCGCCTCGGTGGATGGCCTCGCAGCTGCCCGGGCAGCCCTTGTCGAGGAGGTGACCACCGGTGCCCGGGAGATCCTCCCCAACTGCACCGCTCTCGTTGGCGGCCTCGTGGCCGCCCGGCTGCTCTCTGCAGCGGGTTCCCTGGACGCCATGGCCCGGCTCCCGGCTGCCTCCCTCCAGGTGCTGGGGGCCCGGGCCGCCCTCTTTGCCCACCTGAGGACCGGCTCCCCCCCTCCCAAGCACGGTATCCTGTACCAGCACCACCGGGTCCACAATGCCCCCCGGAACCGGCGGGGAAAGGTGGCACGGACGCTGGCCGCACGGCTCGCCATCGCGGCCCGGCTGGACTGCTACCGGGGTGCCCGGGACGAGGAGTTCCTGAAGAGGGCGGACGAGGCAGTGCGGCGGGCCGGGAGGGGCACATGATCTGGCTGGACGGCGTGCTGGTCTCCCCCGGCAGCCGGAGTCTCCATGGCGAGCGGATACTCCGCGGCCACCGCGTGTGGGATCCGTACCGGTCGAAACTTGCGGCCCTTGCCCACCTGGGTCACGAGGTCGACCTGCCGTCATCACTGCGGGTGCTCTACCTGGGGGCTGCCCACGGGACCACCGTCTCCCACATCGCCGATTACGTGGAATGCGTCTATGCCGTGGAGATCGCCCCCCGGCCGATGCAGGATCTCCTCTCCCTGGCACGGCAGCGGGAGAACATCGTCCCCGTCATGGGGGACGCCACCCGGCCCGGGGAGTACGCCCCGTTTCTCGAGCGGGTGGATCTCATCTACCAGGACGTGGCATCGCCCCGCCAGGCAGAGATCGCGGCTGCCCACCGGGTCTTCCTTGAGGAAGGGGGCACCCTCATCCTGATGGTGAAGACCCGGTCCATCGACGCCACTGCGGATCCGGATGCAGTGACCCGGCAGGTGACCGGGGCCCTGGCATCCTGCTACCGGGTGAAAGCGGTGGTCCCGCTGGAGCCGTACCACCGGGATCACCGGGCGCTGGTCTGCGAAGGGGTCAAATAGGTACGTGGCGAGACTACCCCTGATGCGCCGGTACATCTTCAACCCCTTCACCTCCCTCATGCTCCTCCTCTTGGCGGGGATCCTCCTCCTCTTTCTCGTACTCCTCCTCCTCTCCCTCATCGGCTTCACCTTCACGAAGCTGGGATTCTCGCCGGGGCAGGTACTCCTGATCCTGTTCCTCACGTTTGCCGGTTCCTTTGTGAATATCCCCCTCACCACTGTCTGCTGCCGCCCCATCGTGATGGAGACCCGGTATGACCGTTTCTTTGGCTTGTTCTACCGGATCCCGGTCACCAGCCCCACCACCATCATCGCCATCAATATCGGGGGAGCCGTGATCCCGCTCCTCCTCTCGCTGTACCTTCTCTCCCGGTCGGTCTCCCTTACCGGGGGTATCGCGGTCCTCTCCTGGTCCCTGCTGGCCATGCTCCTCGTCGCAGCGGTCACCCATCTGACCTCCCGGCCGGTCCGGGGCCTCGGGATCACCACCCCCTTCTTCATCCCCCCGCTGGCCGCGCTCTTCTGCGGCGTGGTCTTTTCCGCAGCGGCCGGGTCCCCGGAGATGGCGGCACCCGTCATCGCTTACACGGGAGGTACCCTGGGCACCATCCTGGGGGCGGATCTCCTGAACCTCCACCGGATCCAGGATCTTGGCGCACCCCTCGTCTCCATCGGCGGGGCCGGGACCTTTGACGGTGTCTTCCTGACCGGGCTCATCGCGGCGTTCCTGGCATGAGCCCGGGAAAGGCGGTGGATAGTGGATCGCAGGAGGGTTTTTTCCAGAAAAAAATGTCCGAATAGCCCGGAGCAGATTCGAACTGCTGTCGCGGGATCCAGAGTCCCGCATGATTGACCGCTACACTACCGGGCTGCTCCCTAATCTTCTTTCTGGCCGCTCATTAAGGTGACGGAGAGGGTAGTATCCGCCGCTACCATAGGTAGCGGAGGGCGGGACATCGCCCCGGCCCCCGGGGCGCCCTGCAGGGATCACCGCCCGCCGGCCCCCAGGGGGCACCGCCCGCAGGACCGGCAGACCTGCTCCACCGGCCGGATCTCAGCCCCCTTCAGGCAGAAGCCCTCCAGTTCCTGGAGATCCCGCAGGTAGTAGACGTGGGGGACCAGGGAGATATGCGTGTACGAACCGCAGGGAAGGCCGAGGCGGTCGGCGACAGACATCTGGAGATGGGCGAGGGCAAACATGTTGGCCCCGGCGGCACTGAGCATGTCGTTGGATCGGAAGACCACCTTCATGTGGAGGGCACCGTTCCGCACCAGGCACTGGACCAGCTGGAGGCAGGGGCAGTCATCCAGCTCCCCGTCCACCGGCGGGTTCCAGGTCACGGCCACGGCCCGCCGGGAGACCGGGGAGGAGGCCAGTTTCTTGGTGATATACCCGATCTGGTCCGAGTGGACCTCCCTGCCTGCCAGGGCCAGGCCCTGGCCCCAGTCAAAGAGCCGGCTGTGGTAGTCATACTCGAACTGCGCCGCGGAACCGTTCAGCAGGTCCTCGGCGTACTTCTCCAGGAACCGCCGCTGGAACCGGGAACAGGGGCTGGCCATCGGTTCGGCCAGGGGGGTCTCCACCCGGATCCCCATCTCCTCGAACTCCACGGTGGCCTCCCCGTTCTCTGTGACGAGAGTCCAGCCCTTTTCGAGCACCATCTTTACGGCCAGCTCGTGGGCCCTGCCGAGGGAGGGAGCCGCGATGATCCGCATGAGAAGATGTGGAATCCGCGGGACAATAAAGGATGGGAATCGGAGCCAGGGATACCTTCACGGATCCCGGCCATCGATCAGGGGGAAGGGGAGTCCATACCTTCATCTTTCCCTGCGCTGTACCGTCTACCGGATACGGCTGGTCGGGAGGGGTCCGGGCCCCGGAAAAAGGCCCTGTATATCCTTAGTATATAATCCACTTTCCGGCCCTCCCCGTCGCAGGACCCCCGGATTTTCGACCACAAAAGATATAATACTCCATCCCCAAATATTGGGTCATATTCCGTTAAATCGGAGTATCGGGCATGGTGAAGCGTTATTCGGCAAATGCCGAACACCGCATGGTCGCGTGTCCGTGAGTCTGCAAATGAATGTAAGGAGGAACTGAATGAAGAGTTACAAGATTGTGGTATTCGCTGCGATCGTTCTCGTAGCGCTGCTGGCTGCACCTGTTGCAGCTCGTGGCCCTTCGATCAAGAACATCGCAAACGGGGATACCATGTTTATTTACGAGACAGGACTGAACCTCGCGGCGCTCAGTAACACCGCGGGTCTGATGAACAATGGCGATTATCTCGTCAAGTTCGTGGATGATGACGTCACGAAGGCCAGGATCAAGGAAATTCCGGTCAGTAACGTCCTCAGCTTCTCCGTCCTGACAGAACAGGTTGGTACTGACTACGGGATTTACTATTGCGTTGATGTAGCAGTTATTCCCGTCCCCGCGTCATCCAACAGCGTCCGTATCCGGCCGATGGGCACCACGCTGGGAGCGGTCCTGAGCAATTCCCACGTTGACTCTGTGGACGGGAAGAGCGTCACCAGGGACACGGACATTGCCTTCAAGATCGGGACCGAGTATGGCTACCTCTATGCCGTCACACCCGTGTACATGGCCGTGGTGGATATCGAGCTCACGACCCCCGGCGGCGGTAAGGTCCGCCAGTTCCAGGGCGTTGACCTCTCGAATATCAACCTGACCAGCGCACAGATGTTCACTGACACTGCTGGCCCTGCTGTTCCGATTGACCTCACCAACGCCGAGGCCGGAACCTACAGTGCAATCATCAAGATGAATGTCTCACCGTGGGCTGGCAGGTCCAACCTTGACTCCAACTCGGTGACCTTCACGGTGCTGTCCAAGCCCATCACGATCACCAGCAACAAGGAGAGCGTGGTGCGGGGCAACCCGTTCGTCGTTACGATCACCGGTGAGTCCAAGACTCCCTACCTGGTGTACATCAAGGATGCAGGTGCGGCGGACTACCCGCTGGCAACCGTCGGCCAGGCCAACGTGAATCTGGCTATCTCGGCCAGTGACCTTGCCTGGGCGTCTGATGAGGCCGGCAAGTACCAGACCATTGCCAATGTCACCACTGCGGCCGATGGTACCCGCGCTGTCCAGTTCGACACCAACACCTCCACCGACGACAAGAAGTTCACCCTCAAGGTGCTGTCGGTCTCTGACTCGTCCAAGTACGACCAGGTCGATGTCACAGTGGAGAAGGGAACGGTGACCGCCACCTACGAGGGCACGGGCACCTTCTATCTTGGCGAGACCGTCAAGCTGAGCGGTACCAGCACCGACAACGAGACTGTCTGGCTCTTCATGACGGGGCCGAACCTGAACGACAACGGTGTGAAACTCGACAATGTTAACACGGCATCTGTCACCGGCAACGTGGCCACCTTCAAGCAGGTGAGTGTCAACACCGATGACACCTGGTCCTTCAAGTGGGACACCTCGTCCCTGGGCAAGACGCTTGACGCAGGTACCTACACGATCTACGTCTCGTCTGCACCCAACAACAAGGCCGACCTCTCCGGCGTCGAGTACTCGACCATCTCGGTGGTCCTGAAGAAGCCCTTTGTCACTGCAGCGGCGAACACAAACACCCTGGCCAAGGGGGACATCCTCTACATCCGGGGCACTGCAGAAGGCAAGCCCAACAACGTCTACGTCTGGATCTTCGGGAAGAACTACCGGAGCTGTGGTAACACCGCGAGCGTCAAGTCCGATGCGACCTACGAGTACAAGCTTGACCGCGGCGACACTGATGACCTGTCCGCAGGCCAGTACTACATGGTGGTCCAGCACCCCATGATGAACGGCATCCAGGACATTACGCAAGATGTGGCAGGAGCGTCCTGTACTGCGTTCTTCAACACCAGCTCGACCCTGGGTACCTGGGGCTCATCCGGAACCGGGTCCGGTATCTACGTCCGGATCATCGGCCTGCAGGCGCCTGACGCGGCCACTGCGCTCACTGATGCGCTGAACTCCCCGAACGTGGACGACACCTACACCAAGCTGTCGGTCATGATTGAGGAGCCGTTCATCAACATCGGTGCCGGTGCCGGCTGCGGCGACCTGGGCGACAAGTGCGTCGGTGACACGTTCACCATCGCCGGTACCACGAACCTCGCCGAGGGCGACGAGATCGAGGTCTCCGTTGTGTCCTCCTCGTTCAAGCCGACCGAGAAGACACAGAGCGGTGAATTCAGCGGTGCCTCCGGCACGGTCACGGTTGTGAAGGGTGACACCTACAACACCTGGTCGTTCGACGTGGACGCCTCCACCTTCAAGCCTGACGAGTACATCGTCACTGCTGAGGCCATCCAGCCGAGCGTGACTGCGACCCAAACCTTCAACGTGCTGGACTGCACGGCCACGAGCCCTGCAGCCTGTATCACGATCCCGGTTTGCACCACCATGCCGACCATCCCCACGATCCCGACCCTCCCGCCGACCACAGTGCCCACCACCACCCCCCAGCCGCAGCCCGGCTTCGGGGCAGTGATTGCACTCATTGGTCTCGGTGCGGTTGCGATCCTGGTGCTCCGGCGCCACTAACCCTACATTTTTTTATCGGCCGCCTCGCTGCGGTTTTCGTTCTGAAATTTTCCCTTTCCGGCAGTCTCTCTTCAGCGGAGGCTATCCCGTATCCTGAAGGGGCACGGTATCCCTCGCCGGGATCCGTGGGACTGCCCGTGTATGGATGAAGACTGGTGGGACGCCCCAGTGGGATCTCCGTATTTCCCCTCCTACTGAGGATGAAAGAATCCGCGGTTTCGCCGGTTGCCATCTCTGAGCATGATGGGTGACATGTCTCAGCCTGATGGATGACACGGTACGGGAGGGGGCTCTGCCCCCTCCCACCCCCGATGAGGATGTCACGCCACGCCGGTTATCGGGTACAGGGATGGATCACCGGTTTCCGGTACACCGGCGGGGGTGCCCACGCGGCGGGGGCGGAGCCGCGGCGGAGCCCCCGAGAGCGTCTCACCAGTACGCATGATAGTGAGGAATCTGACAGGAAACGATAATCAGAATCAACCGCTGCGGCCGAGGCGGCGGGCCCGGCAGGTATCTATGGGATGAGGGAGATAAGGAGATCTGAGTGAGGGGGATAGGCGATGAAGTTCACCGCACGGCTGATGGATATTGACAAGAACGGGGTGCTGATGCACCGGTCCGATGCCCGGACCGTGGGTGTCCTGGAGGGGGACCGGGTGCGGCTCCTGAACGTGGTCCTGGGGGAATCGGCGACGGCCATCGTGGATACCACCACCACGATGCTGGAGAAGGGCTGTGTGGGGATCTTTCACCGGACCAACGCCCGGCTCCAGCTGAAGGACGGGACGGGTGTGGAGGTGAGGGAGGCGGAGCGCCTGGCCTCCCTGGACCTGATCCGGAAGAAGCTGGACGGGGCCAGGCTCTCCAAGGACGAGGTGCTGGCCATTGTCAAAGATACCGTGGACGACAACCTCTCCTCCATGGAGATGGCCACCTACATCGCCGCATCCTACATCCATGGTATGGACATGGACGAGGTGGAACACCTGACCCGGGCCATGGTGGACACCGGGGAACGGATCCAGTTCGTCACCCATCCCATCGTGGACAAGCACTCCATCGGTGGAGTGCCGGGCAACAAGATCACCCTCATCGTTGTCCCCGTCATCGCCGCCGCCGGCCTCCGGATCCCCAAGACCTCCTCCCGTGCCATCACCGGCGCCGGGGGCACCGCGGATCTCATGGAGGTGCTGGCCCCCGTGGAGTTCTCGGCCGGCGAGGTGAAGCGGATGACCGAGAAAGTGGGCGGGGTCATCGTCTGGGGCGGAGCAACCAACATCGCCCCTGCCGATGACAAATTCATCATGGTGGAGTACCCGTTCCGGATCGATGCCCGGGGACAGATGCTCGCCTCTGTCATGGCGAAGAAGTTTGCGGTGGGGGCTGACGTGGTGGTAATCGACATCCCGGTGGGAAGGAATACCAAGGTCATCGACGTGCAGGAAGGCAGGAAGCTGGCCCGGCAGTTCATGGAGCTGGGGGAACGCCTGGGCATCCGCGTGGAGTGTGCCCTCACCTACGGGGAATCCCTGGTGGGGCACGCCATCGGCCCCAACCTGGAGGTCCAGGAGGCCCTCCAGGTGCTGGAGGGCGCCGGGAAACCCACCTCGCTCCTGCAGAAGAGCATGGCCATCGCCGGGATAGCGCTGGAGATGTCCGGGAAGGCGGCACAGGGCCAGGGCTATTCGGTCGCGGAGGAGATCCTGAGGAGCGGAAAGGCTCTCGAGAAGCTCCGGCAGATCATCGAGATCCAGGGGGGCAATCCCCGGATCACGTCCGCAGAGGTGACGCCGGGCCAGCACCGGTTCGTGGTGAATGCCCCCCTCTCCGGGTACGTGGTGGACCTGAACAACCGGGCCCTGATTACTATCGCCCGGGCGGCCGGTGCCCCCCACGACCGGGGGGCCGGGATCTACATCCATGCCAAGAAGGGCAGCCGGGTCAACCAGGGTGAACCGATCTTCACGATCTATGCTGACCGGAACTGGCGGCTCCAGAACGCCGTGGAGGTGGGACGGCAGCTGATGCCGGTCCTCGTGGAAGGGATGCTCCTGGACCGCGTCCCATCGACCCACTGGGTGTGAACCGATGGAATCAAGGGGGGGGACGGTGAACCGTATTCCTATGAAGCGGGTGCAGCTCCTGGTGCTCCTTGCCACCCTTGTGCTCGTCCTCCCCGCCGTGGTCCAGGGGACCGTGCTCTCGCTCACGGTCCGGGATGCAGGGACCGGTGATCCGGTGCAGGATGCCCGGGTGTATGTGAACGGCGACTACGCAGGGAAGAGCACGGAGACCGGGGAATTTTCGTACAGCCATGCCCTGAACGCCTCGTTTTATCTGAAAGTGGCCAGGATCGGGTACGAGGATCAGGTGATCCTGGTGGAGCCGGACCAGATCTCCGCAGCGGTGATGCTTTCCCGGAAGGCACTCACCCTCACCGTCACCCTCTTTGACGGCACCACGTTCCAGCCGGTCCCGGGGGCCCTCGTCACCCTCTCGGGAGAGAACCTCTCCGCCTCGGCCCAGAGCGATGCCAAAGGCCAGGCAGTGTTGCCGGTCAGGTCGTACGGGCTGTACTCGGTGGAGGTGAGGGTTCCCCACTACGAGTCACTGGAACGCACCGTGGAGACAGGGAGCACCGACACCGCGGTCCAGTACTGGCTCTACCGGTCAGACCAGCTGGTGGTCCAGGTGAAGGACGCAGCCACCGGAACCGCCATCGGGAATGCCACGGTCACGGTGGATGGCCTTCTCCAGGGGGCCACCGACCCCTCCGGGCAGCTGGTTCACTTCCTGGAGAAGGAGGAGAACCACCAGATCCGGGTGGAATCGCCGGGGTATACCCCTGCCATCGTGGACCGGTACCTGGCAACCGGTGACATCGTGTGGGCGGTACCCCTCACGCGGGCCACAGAACGGGTGACGGTCTCCGCCTTCGACGAAGATCGCCGCCCGGTGGAGGGGGCTGAGGTGCGGGTGGACGGGGTCATCTCCGGTACGACAGATACCTACGGACGGGCTCCCCTCCAGGACGTGGAGCACGGCATCCATCTCATCATGGTCAGGAAGGCGGGCTACCTGGATACCGGTGGAACCTATGAGATCAACGAGACGGTCGCCGATCTCGTCATGGAT
>JAJRDF010000036.1 GCA_028678555.1 Methanomicrobiales archaeon | reverse complement strand
TGACCGGAACGTGACTATAAAGAGGATCCCCATCAACTTCTTTTCATGGTACCCCGCAGGCTGCTCCTGCTGATCCTGGACGGCATCTCCGACCGCCCGTGCCCGGAACTCTCGGGCAGGACGCCCCTGCAGGCAGCAGCGACACCGAACCTGGACACCTTCGCGCGGGAGGGGATCTGCGGCATCATGGACACGATCGCTCCCGGGATCCGCCCCGGATCGGATACCGCCCACCTGGCCCTCCTGGGCTACCCCCCCGAGCGCTACTACACGGGACGGGGTCCCCTGGAGGCGGAAGGTGTCGGGATCCGGATGCAGCCCGGGATGATCGGCTTCCGGGCCAACTTCGCCACCGTCGATACCGCCGGGAGAGTCACCGATCGGCGGGCCGGCCGGATCCACGACACCGGCCCCCTCTGCGATGCCATTGAACAGGGGGTGGATCTCTCCCGGCACCGGGTCACCTTCCGGTTCCGGCCCGGTGCCGGGCACCGCGCTGCGCTCGCGCTCTCGGGGGACGGGCTTTCGGCCTCCGTCTCCACCAACGATCCGAAGAAGGAGGGGGTGGTGCCTCCCGGGATCCTGCCCTGCACCGCTGAAGCCGGCGACGCCAGGACCGCGGCGGTGTGCAATGATTTCCTGCAGCAGGCTCGGAAGATACTGGAGACCCACCCCCTGAACCGGGATCGGAGTGAACGGGGCCTTCCTGCAGCCAACGTGGTGCTGATCCGGGGGGCCGGTACCATGGGGAATTTCGAGCCGTTCGCCGAGCGTACCGGCCTCACCGGCGCTGTCATCTCAGCCGCCAGCCTGATCACCGGCATCGGCACCGCCATCGGCCTCCGGCCTGTCAGCGTTCCGGGGATCACCGGATCGACGGATACGAACCTGGACGGGAAGATCCGGGCGGCCATCGCGGAGCTGGACAGGAACGGGTTCGTGCTCCTGAATATCAAGGGGGCGGACGAGGCCGGGCATGACGGGAAGGCCCGGGAGAAGGCCGCGTTTCTCGAGCGGATCGACCGGTCGCTCTCCCCCCTCCTCTCGGTTCCCGATACCCTGATCGCCGTCTGTGCGGACCACAGCACCCCCTGTTCCGTGAAGGACCACAGCGCCGACCCGGTTCCGGTGGTGATCCGGGGCGAGGGCGTCAGGGTGGACGCAGTGGAGCGGTTCGATGAACTGTCCTGTGCGGCTGGCGGGCTGCACCGGATCCGGGGTGCGGATCTCATGCCGATCCTCCTGGATCTCATGAACCGGGCACACAAATATGGCGCGTGACGAAGAGAACCCGGACGAGAAGGCCATTGCGGACGTGGGGGAATGGCTCTCCACCTGTTACCTGCCGGATAAGACAGAGCTCCAGGAGCGGACACTGAAGACGATCCGCTCCATGGTCATCGGCGACCGGTGCGTCATCGACTACGGCCTCGCGGGGGACGACATCATTGTCTGCGAGTTCTCCACCGTGAACGGGGATATCGTCAGCGAGAACGATGTCCGCATCGATAACTTCTGCGAGGTGAACGGGGACGTGGTGGCCGGGGCCGATGCGTTCATCGGGGAAGGGGTGGAGATCAGCGGCACGCTGGTGGTCCGGGGCGATCTCGATATCGGCGACAATGTCCACATCGGGAAGGGTCTGGATGCAAAGGGCGGGATCGAGATCCGGAGCCCGATGCCGGTGATCGTGTACCTGATTCTTTACCTGATGACGCTCCTGCAGATAGAGGGGGAGGACCGGGTGGATGCGTTCCTCACCGAGGTCTTTGGCGAGGACGAGCAGGACGCGCCGCTCGTGGTCCCGCCCTACTCGGTCCTGAACATGGAACTCTTCACCGTCATGCACGGCATCGAGATCGGGGACGGCTGCCGGCTCCACGGGAACATCCGGGCAGAGCGGATCCGGATCGGCGAGAAGAACACCATCTTCGGGAGCCTCCGCTCCACCGGGGCCATCGGCATCGGCACAGGGACCACGGTCCACGGGGATGTGGTCTCTGAGGGTGTCCTTACCGTGGGAAGAAAGGTGCATATCCTGGGCAGCGCCCGGGGGATGACACTCGCCCTCCACGACGAGGCCCGGGTGGACGGCACCATCAGGGCCCAGGACGGGGTCACCATGATCCGGCCCCCATGAAGGCTGCCCGGATCCTGGATCTTCCGCACCTGGTCTTCCTGGATCCCTCCTTCGCCGGCCTGGCCGATGGTATCTCACCGGCGATCCCGGAGGAGATCACCGCGTCGCGCCTGCTGGTGGATGAGCGGGAGGACCCGCTGGCCGTGGCCTTCCACACAGGGGATGAATGGTATGCCACCACGTTCCTGTACCGGAGGCCGGACCTGGATCTCCTGGACCGGTGCGGGGACGGGGACCTGGAGATCTACCAGGAGTCCCGGAGGGCCTGGGCAGGGGCTGTGCGGGAGTACTACAGCATGGCCCTGGCCCGGGAAGTGACACCGGCCCTGGAGGACCTGGCCCCGGACCGGGCGCGGAAGCTGGAGGCGCTCCTCCGGACCATCTGGGACCGGCCCGGAGGCGGGGACTGCCTGGACTGCTGCTGCGGGTCCGGGGTTGGCTCGGCGGTGATCCGTCGGATGGGCATGCAGCCCATCGCCTATGACAACGATGCCGCGCTCCTGTCCCGGGGGCTCGCCGCGGGAAGGCTGCTCCCTGAAGAGACGATGTGGATCGATGCCGCCCGGGCCGGGGAGTACCTGGACCCGGTCCCCCGCGGGATCGCCGTCATGGCAGGGGAGATCAACACCTTCACCGCCGGCATGTGGGAGGAGATCCTGGGTCAGTTCCTTCAGCTGGTGGGAGACGCGGTCATCACCGTCGGAACGGAAGCGGAGGTGCAGCGGATCAGGGACTGGACAGGTGCCGGATCAGAGGTCCTTGTCAGGGGTAATGACCGGGACACCTTCTATGACCGGTGGGTCTGCCAGGTCAGCTCCCGGCACTGATACGGGGGACACCAGGATGGGGGATGCGGGGGAAGGGGCACCTGCCAGGGCGAGAGAGGAGGAGCGATTCTTTTACGATTCCCAGTTTCACCCTCCGGTCCGGACCACCGTTTCCGGGAAGGGAAGGCGGCGGAATATGAACGGGACACCTGGAGTAATTCCGGCTGAAGAAAAGTTTAGGGGGGGATCGGGTTAATCACGGGGCCTGGCCACGCGCTTCAGGCGCTCCAGGATCGAGATGGGGTTGGGAAGCTTGGGTGCCATCCGCTCCAGGAACCGCTTCACAAACAGGTCGCTGTTCCCCTGGTTGCGGATGATCTTCTCGATGTCGATCCCCACCGGGGTGATCGTTTCAGAGATGTACTTCAGCCGCTTGTCCAGCGTTGCATCCAGATACATGGTTCCGATCACTGCCATAGTGGTGACAGAAGATTGAACCTTTTTCTATATAAATATTCTGAAATATATTTCACCAAAGATGGGAGATGATCTGGATTATATAACCAATGCGGGTTAACCTCTCCCATTTACTCTGTCAGGGCTGGATTCAAAGGAGATGGAGAGGTTTTCGGAGAAATGAACCTTTTTCTCATCCCTGATTCTGAAGGGAGCGGCATTCAGGTGCCGGAAGGCAAAAACACCTGCACGGACCCCCTGTGCATCCCCCCTGTATCCCCTTACAGGGTCCGGAACCGGAGCCGGGGAGTTGAATGCTCCTGCTTTCCGGAAACGGGGGGAAACCGGAGGGGGATTCCCCCATGAAACACTATATATAAATTTCGATTTGTGTCCCGGCTGTCAGTGCTTCCGGCTCCCTCTCTTTCCCCCCGGGGGATCTTCGGTCCGGGATGGCTCACTGCACTCCAGCTCGGCCAGGATCTCCAGGGGATCTTCCCTCTCCTTCACCAGGTCCCGGATGGCCCTGAGCCGTTCCATGCCGATGAAATGGGCGGCCATGACCCGGGCGAGGGGTGAGAGGTGGATCCTCCCGGCCTTCCGGACGATCAGCCCCTCCCTTACCATCAGATCCTCGACAGGGGCCAGTTCCCCCACCATCAGGGACCCGATCCTCCGGAGATCCGACTCATCCCCCTGGCATGCCACGCAGCTGGCCGCCAGCTCCTCGGAGGATTCCTCGAAGCCATGGACCGGGGCCACCTCCTCCATCTCGCCCCGGAGGAGCCGGATGGCCACCTCCTCCTCGGTGGCCTTTGTCTCAGAGGAGTAGGCGGCACCGGGCTCGGCGAGGATCACCACCTTCCCCCGGTCATGGAAGTCAGGCCTCCCCGACCTCCCGGACATCTGGTGGAACTCCTGGACGGTCAGCCACTCGATCCCCATGGCCAGGGAGTCAAAGATCACCTGGGACGCCGGGAAATCCACGCCCGCCCCAAGGGCCGCCGTCGTCACGACGGCCGCCACCTTGCCCGTGAGGAACCCCTCCTCCACCACCCTCCGCTCCTGGGAGGTGAGCCCCGCGTGGTAGGCGGCGGCCCTCCGCCCCAGCTTCTCGGCGATCAGGTGGCACCGGGCCCGGGAGTGGGTGAAGATAATGGTCTGGCCCCGATAGCCCTTCGAGGACTGCAGGGCATACTCGCTCTCAACGAGCTGTTTCTCGTACCGGATCTTCTTGTCCCGCTCCACGAAGAGGAGGTGCCGCTCCAGGGGTACCGGCCGCTCGGCGTAGGTGACGAGGCCGGCACCCAGCTTTTCGGCCAGCAGGTGGGGCGAGCCGATGGTGGCCGAGAGGTAGAGGAACTGGGCCCCGGGGGCCAGGTACTTCAGCCGGGCGATGAGGCCGTCCAGCCGGTGCCCCCGCTCCGGGTCCTCCAGCATCTGCACCTCGTCGATGATCACCGTCCCGATGCCGGGGAGCCTCCGTCCGGACCGGATCAGGTGATCCACCCCTTCATAGGTGCCGACGATGATGGGGGCATCCCGGTTCCGGGGTCCCGCGTGCCGGTTCTCGGGCAGGTTCAGGCGGTTTCTCCCGGTATGGAGCGCCGCCGGGAACAGGTTCCCGTACCGGTCCCGGAACCGCTGGAACTTCTGGTTGGCGAGGGCCACCAGGGGCACAAGGAAGAGCATCCTGCCCTTCCCGCCCGCCAGGTTCGAGAGGCCCGCCATCTCGCCGATGAAGGTCTTGCCGCTGGCCGTTGCCGAGACCACCAGGAGGTGCCGGCCGGAAAAGAGACCTGCGTCGACGGCCAGCTGCTGCACCGGCATCAGCCGTTCCACCCCGGATGCCGCCACGAAGTCCGGCGGGAGGCCCAGATCCCCGATGGCAGCGGTGGTGGTGACCGGGTGCGCCTCGATCCGGTCATAGAGGGTCCGGGAGAGGTCCACGCCCTCGGGCTGGACTGCAGCGAGGACCCGGTCCAGGTCGCGGTAGCGGTCCAGCAGCTCCTCGATGTACCGCATCGGGATCCTGCCGAACCGGGTGAAGTACCCCAGTTCCCGTCTCACCTCCTTCCGGGCGCAGACAGGACAGAGCCACTCCTTCCCGGCGGCCACCCGGGTGGCGGGGTCCAGCGGTGTCACCCGGTCCTCCAGGAGGCAGATGCGGCAGTAGGGAACGGTACGGGCCGGGACCTGGTGGTCATGGAGAAAGGATTCAAAGTCCGGATCCGGCCGGGTGAGGATCACGTCGGCGGACCGCAGGAGTGCCACGGCCTCCTTCGTGGGGACCGCCTTCCCATGCCGGGAACCGGCCTTCCGCACCAGGTACTGCTTCGGCCGGAATCCACGGGGGGTCCCGTGGAGCTCCACCTCCCCGACGGCAGCCACCCTCCCGCCCTCCATGCAGAGCAGCTTGTAGGTGCCCCGCTGGGGGTGCACGATCACCCTCATGGCGCCGTCAGGTCGTGGATGGTGTACCCGAGGCCGGCACCCTCCAGCCGCTTCAGGAAATCCGTGAACTCCTCGTCCACGATGACGATGGCACACTCCAGGCCATGGAACGCGGCCTCGATGACCCCTTCCCGGGAACCGAAGAACATGTCCGGCTTTCTCCCGACAGAGGAGAGGGCCACGGCCGCCTCCAGCCCCACGGCGGCCACCACCGGGACCCGGTCCGCGATCTCCCGCAGGAGAGCCCGCTGGACCCGGCGCGATCCCCCCCGCTCCACCCGCGGTACCTTGCAGACATGGATCCTCCCTTCCCGGTGCTCGATGATCCCGTTCAGCCGGGCGACCCCCACATCCTGGCCGCGGGTGGCATCCATGGTGACGACACCGGTGGCGGACCGTTCCTCCCGCCCGGCATAGAGCCACCCGTCCTTCATGTAGACCCCCACGGTCTCGCCTTCCCGCAGGTCCTCGTCAGCCACCGCGGTCCAGACCGAGACCTGGTGGATCACGTCCCGCCGGATGTGGCGGGCGTAGGACTCCAGGATCTCGGCATGGGAGAGCACCCACTCGATCCCGGGACGGGTGACCTCGTAGCGGCCCCGCCCGTGGGCTGCCACATGGCCGGCCTCGACGAGCTCCCGGATGTACTCAGAGACCGCCTGGGGGGTCACGCCCAGCTTCCGGGCAACCTCCTGCTGCCGGACCGCCGGCTGGTTGGCGGCGATCTCCACAAGAATCTGGAAACGGGTGATCTCGCTCTTTGAGCGGAGGAGAAGCGACAGGGGATCATCGTTTGTCATGCGGGAGAAGCACCAGGCCCTGCCCCTTGACGTCCAGGTAGGGGATCCGCTTGGCGAGACCGCGGATCATGATCTGGGAGACCCCGAACTTCCGCCCCAGGTCATTGATAGACGTGTTCCCCCGCTTGATTTCATCCTCGATCCGGTCCACCATGCGGGCCAGTTCCTCGTCATCCGAGAACGCGATGTGGATCAGTTCGCCCAGATCGGTCATGTTACACTGGAAGTTGGCACGGAACCGGGTGTACATGGCACGGTATTCCCGGGCAGGGGCGCTCCCCGGCTCCGGCATCCGCCACTGCTCCTCCACAAGGTTCCCCTTCTTGAGCACCGCCAGGCAGTCGGCCACGCAGTCCTCCCCCACCGCCTTCTCCAGTTCCTCCTCCGTCATCCAGCTCCGGTTCAGGAGGTCATAGACCTGCTTGTATCTCGCGTCGTGAAAGGTGACGAGGAGGGAGACCAGTTCAATGGGGTCATTGAGGATCCTGATGTGACCGGTCACGGTAAAAACCCTATCCATATATGCCCTTATGCCGCCATAAATTTTTGTAGAAGAGCCCGCAATGCGAAACCGTGGCAGGATTCTCATCCGGGGCATCGTGCAGGGGGTGGGATTCCGCCCCTTCGTCTTTGCCCGGGCCGGCGAACTCGGGATCCGGGGCACCGTCCGGAACACGGGGAGCCAGGTGGAGATCGACGCCTGGGGGGACCGGTTCCCGGTATTCCTCGAGGCCGTCTCCCGCGGCCCCCCGATGGCAAGGATCGACAGCGTGCAGGTGGAGCCCCTGGACGGGAGCCCGCCGCCCGGATTCACCATCCTGCAGAGCACCGATGGAGCCCTCTCCGGGCTGATCCCGCCCGAGATCGCCACCTGCGGGGAGTGCACAGGGGATATCTTTGACCCGGGGGGGCGGTACCGCGGGTACTGGGCCACCTCCTGCGTGAACTGCGGCCCCCGGTACAGCATCATCCGGAGCCTCCCCTACGACAGGGAACGGACTTCCATGGCGGAGTTCCCGATGTGCCCTTCCTGCGCCGCCGAGTACTCGGATCCCTCCTGCCGCCGGCACCATGCCCAGACCATCGCCTGCCCGGACTGCGGCCCCCGGCTCTCCCTC
The DNA here is from genome assembly GCA_028678555.1 of Methanomicrobiales archaeon. Classification (GTDB taxonomy): domain Archaea; phylum Halobacteriota; class Methanomicrobia; order Methanomicrobiales; family JACTUA01; genus JAJRCY01. The sequence goes on along the minus strand of JAJRDF010000036.1, from coordinate 2,086 downwards.
CTGGACGCCACGGGACAGCCCCTCCCTTCCGAAGATCCCATCGGCGAGGCGGCCGCTCTTCTGGATGAGGGCAGGATTCTTGCGATCCACGGTATCGGCGGGTTCCACATCTCCTGTATCGAGCAGTCGGCAGGGCAACTGAAGCGCCGCCTGGGGAGGACCGAGCAGCCGTTTGCCGTCATGGTGACCCCCGGGGAACTGGAGCGGATTGCCTGCGTCCCGGCAGAGGACCATGAATGGCTGGAGAGCCCTGTCCGCCCCATCCTGGTCCTGCCGAAGCGTGACCCCGATGTCCTTTCCGAGGTCTCCAACCTCCACACCCTCGGGTGCATGCTCCCCTACGCCCCCCTCCACCACCTGCTCTTTGCCCGCCTCTCCCATCCCCTCCTGATCATGACGAGCGCCAACCACCCCGGCTACCCCATGGTCACCGATACCGACGAGGCGGTGGAGAAGCTGGCCGGAAGCGTTGACTTTTTCCTCACCCACAACCGCCCCATCGTGAACCGGTGTGACGACTCGGTGATCAGGGACGGGTTCATCATCCGGCTCTCCCGGGGAATCGCCCCGAAACGAACCCGGATCGAGCTGGGGGACAGGTGCATCCTGGGTGTCGGCCCGGAGCTGAACAGCAACATCACCATCTATGCCGGGGGCTTTGCCGTCACCTCGCCCCATATCGGGCATGTCCGGAACCCCCCCACCCTCACCTACCTGCAGGAGACCGTGGAGCGGATCGGCCGGTTCCTTGGCGCACGGTACGACGTGATCGCCCACGACCTCCACCCCCAGTTTCTCTCCACCCGGTTCGCCAGGGAGCTGGCCGCGGCCACCGGCGCAGCCCTCGTCCCGGTGCAGCACCACCGGGCCCACGTGGCGGCGGTGACCACCGATCCCTGCATCGGGATCACCATCGACGGGGTAGGCTACGGGGACGACGGCCGTGTGTGGGGCGGGGAGATCTTTAGCGGAGCGGTGCCGGACCTGGAACGGGTGGCCCACCTTGAGGAGGTGCCGATGCCCGGCGGGGATGCGGCCACCCGGTTCCCGGAACGGATGCTCTACGGGATCCTTCCCGGTGACGGGACCCGGTCCCTCCTGGCCGGACGGGGCTGGGACGACATTGCCCTCGGCGTGCTGGAGCGCCAGGTGGAACGGTCCGTGGGCATCGCCTGGACCTCCTCCACGGGCAGGGTGCTGGATGCCGTGGCAGCGATGCTGGGCACCTGCCGCGAGCGTACCTACGATGGGGAGCCCGCCATGCGCCTCGAATCGCTCGCCGCCCGGGGTACCCCCCGGGAGTGGCCGCTGGAGTACGGGACCCGTGACGGGCGCCGGATCCTCTCAACCCGGGCCCTCACCTGCCTCGCCTTCGGGGAATTCACCCGCACGGCAGATCTGGCCCGGCCGGACCGGGAAAATGCCATTGCCGGCATCGCTGCCTCGTTCCAGCACAACCTGGCCCGGGGGATCGCGGCCCTGGCCGTCGGCGCCGCGGGGGAGCAGGGGATACCCACGGTCGTCCTCTCCGGCGGGGTGGCCTACAACCGGGCCATCCGGGAGACCATCCGAAAGGAGATCACGGGTGCCGGGCTCACCTTCCTCATGAACCCCGAATACCCCCTGGGGGACGGCTGCATCTCCTTCGGGCAGTGCGTCTGGGCAGGGATGCAGGCAGGGGAACCGCGGGTGCCCGCCCGTTGATGCAGGCAGGGGAACCGCGGGTGCCCGCCCGTTTCCGCTGATCATCGTCGGTATCCCTCTGCGACAGGATGGCGCCGTGAGGAGGGAGAAATTCGCGTGAAGGCCACGGAAATGGGGAGAAAGTTTAAATGTGGCGATATGACCAATCATTTGAGGTGTGATAATGGCAATTTTGAGAAGTATCGGTGTGCTCTCGGTGGCAAAGATCGCCACTCTCTTCGGGGCCATTTTAGGCCTGATCAATGGGATACTCCTGGCCATCATGGCTGCCATCGTGGGGCCTGCACTGGCGGCGATGGGGATACCCGGGGTAGGGGCGTCCGTTGGGATCATGTCCATCCTGGCTGGAATCATCCTCGGGGCCATCTTCGGATTCATCGTC
>JAJRDF010000148.1 GCA_028678555.1 Methanomicrobiales archaeon | reverse complement strand
TCTGCATGGAAAAGGAGTGGGGAACCGATGCCATGAGGGTATCGATGAGATTCGCTGAATCCCCTAGTGCTATCATCCCCTCTTGAAGGAAGGGGGGTCGCCCACGCGGCGGGGAGAACCGAAGCCCTCCGTGAGCGGTATCAGGAGAACATAGCTTTCGATACTGTTCATCGCCCCGGCGGCTACTTCATCCGTTCCAGGGCCAGCGCACCCAGGGAGGCCATCGTCTGGAAGATCTCCCGGTTCTCCGCTGTGAGTACCGCGTCCGGGTCCTGGAAGGCAAACGCCAGGACACCGAAGACCACACCATGGGCTTCCATCGGTACGTAGTGCCCTATCCCCGCGGGGAGGTTGTCGGTCCCGCGGCCGGCAGGCTCACCGTTATCATACGCCCACTGGGCAATCGTGCGTTCCTTCTCCGACAGGGGATATCCCATATCACCTGAGAGGATCATCAGGCCCGCAATGGTCGGTCCCAGGATAGCCATGGATCCCCTGCCCAGGCCCTGCATGTGGCGGGCCAGGATCTGCAAGACCAGCTGCCGGTCATCTGCCTCCACCAGCTCCCGGGAGAGACCCGTGACGGCCGCGACCTCCGCCTCGCTCTTCCAGATCTGGGGGAGCAGGTGCCGGATCCGGGTGGCCAGGTGACTGATAACGAGTGCCACCACGACGTAGCCGACAAACGCGATGAGGTACTGCCAGTCCTCGACCGAGAAGGTGTAATAGGGATCCACGAAGAAGAAGTCGAAGGCGATGATGCTCACCACCGCCGTGAAGAGGGCAGCACCCCGGCGGAAGAAGAGAGCGGATACCACCACCGGCAGGAGCTGGATGATGAGCAGGTTGGCCGGGCTGAGGATGCCGGCCAGGAAATAGTTGAGGAGGGTGACGGTGGCGACCATCACCATGCTGAGGACATAGTCCCACGTCGTCAGCACGTGGAGTTGCTGCGTAAGAGGCACATCCACCTTCTCGCCTTTCGGATCAAAGAGATAGATATCGATGCCCCGGGATCGGCGCATGACCGAATACACCGGGGAGAACAGGATGTCGATCCCCTGCGGTTTTCCCAGCATGATCATGGTAACATTGTTCCGGTGGGCATACTGGAGGAGTTCATCGGCGACGTCTGCCCCCCGGTACCGGACGGTCCGGCCCCCCAGCTTATGAGCGGTGTCCATGGCTTCCGTGATCCATGCATTCTCCTGATCGGTGAGTGAGAGGTGGGACTGGGTATCGATGCACAGGACCACCCAGTCGGCACTGAACCGGGCCGAGAGCCGGTAGGCAGCCCGGACCATCCGCTCAGCCATGGGGCCGGGGCGGATCCCAACCACCAGCCGCTCCGTGGCTGGCCAGGGTCCCGGGATTGCCCGGGTCCGCATATGGTTCACCATGCGGGTATCGGTTGCGGCCGCCAGGTATCGCAGGGCCAGCTGCCGGAGGGCGAGGAGGTTTCCGGTGCTGAAGTACCGGTCGATTGCCTGCTGGGCCATGTCCTTCACATAGACCTTCCCGGCTTTGAGCCGGACCTGCAGGTCCTCGGGGGAGAGGTCGATGAGACGGATGTCATCGGCCCTGTCAAGGAAGGTATCCGGTACCGTTTCATTGACCCGGATACCGGTGATCTGGGCCATAGCGTCATTCAGGCTCTCGATGTGCTGGATGTTCACCGTCGTGCAGACCGAGATGCCTGCATGGAGGAGCTCCAGGATATCCTGGTACCGTTTCCGGTGGCGGCTGTCCGGCGCATTGGTATGGGCCAGCTCGTCCACCAGAACCACACTGGGCCTGCGATGGAGGACGGCCTCCAGGTCCATCTCCCGGAGGGGGATGCCCTGATACTCGACCCGCCGGGCAGGGATAGTCTCCAGCCGGGCCGCCAGGGCATCCGTCTCCGGCCGCCCGTGGGTCTCCACGTAGCCTGCCAGCACCTCGACCCCCTCCTGGCGCCACTGCTGGGCATCGTGAAGCATCGCGTAGGTCTTCCCCACGCCCGGGGCATATCCAAGGTACACGGTCAGGCGACCCTCATTGGCCCGTTCCTGCTGCCTCCGGGCCAGGTGGAGCAGGTCTTCCGGCAGCGGGCGGCCGGGTTCCGGGTTATCCATTCTCATCGCCTCCCGGCCACCGGTCCAGTTCCCGGTTCAGATCTGCGACATTCACGTACGCGCCCGAGAAGGGAACCAGGGGATATACCGCATGGGAGAGGACCCGCTCCCTCAGCGCGTCCTCCGAAATTCCCCGGGCCCCCGCCACCACCGGAACCTGCAGGAGTGCCGCATCCAGGCTGAGATGGGGGTCCAGGCCGCTCCCTGACGCCATCACCAGATCCGACGGGATAGGCCCGTTGATACCCTGATCCCGCAGGGACGCCACTCGCATCTCCACGTCCCCGAGCAGGGCTGGGTTCGTGGGCCCCAGGTTGGATCCTGCTGAGCCGGCAGCATTGTAGGGCATCCCCGTAGTGGCCGACGGACGGCCCTGGAAATATGCCGGCAGGCTGGAGTTCTGGCCGAGGAGGAGCGATCCCGCCACCTGGCCGTCCGCCGCCAGCACCAGGCTGCCGTGGGCCTGGAACGGGAATGCGATTCCGGCAGCAAGGAGGACCGCGGCCGGGTACGCAACGCCGGTGATGACGAAGAGGAGCGTGAACAGGATCGCAGCGGTACGGAGCGAGTTCATCTCATTTCCTCCTAGATATGCACCAGGGCAGAGAGCATCATGTCGATCAGCTTGATCCCGAGGAATGGCGTTACGATCCCCCCGAGGCCGAAGATCACCAGGTTATAGGTGAAGAGGGTGGAGGCTGGAATGGGCCGGAACCTGACCCCCTTCAGTGCCAGGGGGATGAGGAGCGGGATGACGAGCGCATTGAAGATGACTGCCGAGAGGATGGCAGTGTACGGTGTCGAGAGGCCCATCACGTTCAGTGCAGCCAGGGAGGGATAGATCCCGACGAGGGCTGCCGGGAGGATGGCAAAGTACTTGGAGACGTCGTTTGCCACGGAGAAGGTGGTGAGGGCACCCCGGGTCATCAGGATCTGCTTCCCGATCTCCACGATGTCCAGCAGCTTGGTGGGATCGCTGTCCAGGTCGATGATGTTCGCGGCTTCCCGTGCAGGCTGGGTCCCGTTATTCATGGCCACCGCCACGTCGGCCTGGGCCAGCGCAGGGGCATCATTGGTCCCGTCGCCGGTCATGGCCACCATGTTCCCTTCGGCCTGGTAATCCCGGATCAGCCGGAGCTTCTCCTCGGGGTGGGCCTCGGCCACGAAGTCGTCCACGCCGGCCTCCGCGGCGATGGTGGCAGCGGTCAGGTGGTTGTCGCCGGTGATCATCACCGTGCGGATCCCGATGCGGCGGAGGTCCCGGAAGCGTTCCCGGATCCCTGACTTGAGCACGTCCTTCAGGTGGATGACACCCAGGATCGTCGTGCCCCGGCACACGACGAGAGGCGTCCCCCCGGCAGAGGCGATCCCGGTGACCTTCGCCTCCAGGTCCGGGGGCACAACCCCTCCCTGTCCCTGTACCGCCCGGGTCACCGAGTCTGCGGCCCCCTTCAGATAGGTGGTACCGTTCCACTCGATGCCGCTCACCCGCGTGGCCGCGGAGAAGGGAATGTGTCGGCCTCCCTCAGGCAGGGTAACAGGGTTTCCCAGAATCCGGGAGGCGAACTCGG
>JAJRDF010000035.1 GCA_028678555.1 Methanomicrobiales archaeon | reverse complement strand
GGGATGCGGGAGGCGAGGGACGTCCCCTGGAAGGCGCCACCATCGGGATCAACGGGGTGGAAGCGGGGCTGACGGGAGCGGACGGGACCTTCCGCACCAGCCTGACCACATCCCGGACCTATAATATCTCGGCTTCGCTGACCGGGTTCGCCCCGCAGTTCCGGGACGTGGCGGTTCCGCGGGGTGCGGCAACCTTCCCGGTGGAGTTCGCCCTCGTCAAAAATCCGGATTATACCTTCCTCTACCTGGCCGCAGGGGCCATTGTGCTGGTCCTCGCTGTGATCGGTATCCGCAGGATGCAGCGCGACCGGAGACGGAGCAGGATCATCCGGAGAAGGTAACCCCCACGCCCGGATCCCAGGGTGCCTTCCGGAACCCTGAATCCGGTTCAGGGTCCCGGAAAGGATTTCTTTCTTCATGATTTCATATATAAATATATGGATATCCCTATAATTTGTCTATGCTGTCAGACTCTCTGTAAATGCTATTATTATCGTTAGAATCATTAGATATTGATTTAAATCGCTTTTCTTAAGAAGAAAATATTTATATAGTTATAATGAAAAGGTAATGGTTACGGTGAGAAGGATGAGGGTATCAGGAGCAGGTATTTTCTTGATCGGGATGCTCCTCCTCGTGAGTTCCGCGGAGGCGGCCATCCCGCACCATATGACCATCAGCGGCGACGACTGGATGATCGCCGATACTGTGGATACATCGCCCGTCACGGTCACGGTTCTGGATGCCGATAATTACCCGGTCTCGGGAGCGCAGGTGGCCTTCCAGGTGGAAACCCCCTGGAGCCTGACCACGCAGACCGCAACCACGGGATCACCGGGGACGGCCACCACGGTCCTGGACCGGACCACGAAGAGCGGAAACGCTATTGTAACGGTCACGGCCCAGAAGATCGAGGACAGCCAGATGCACACGATCCAGGACACCTACGTCCAGAAGATCGATCACGGGACACCCCTCTCCCTCACGCCCCTGTACAGCGGTGAGGTGACGGTGGGCTCCCGGATCCCGGTCACGGTGATCATCCAGGATGTCAATGGCAACCTCTGCGACGATCGCAGGCTTCCGGAGAGCCTGACCTTCTCCAGCACCTCTCCCGATTCTGCCTTCTGGGACGGCTCGGCATACGTGGACTCGGTGGTGGTACCGACCAATCAGAGTGGAATGGCCACCGCTTTCTTCCGGCTGGACCGGGTCGGTGCCAACTACGTGATCGTGCAGGGGCCTGACCCGATCTCCCCCCTGACCATCCCCATCACCGGTATCGCCGACGGGTTCCCCACGGACATCCACCAGTGGGTGATGCCCGGCGGGGATCCCTATCCCTCTGTAATCGCGGACGGGACCAGCAAGTTCCTGCTGACCTGTGTCCTCTATGACCGCCTGGGATTCCCTGCCGGCAACCGGCCGATTGACTTCACTACCTCGGTCCCGGGCGAGGGGACGACCCGGAAAACCACGAACTCGGACGGGATCGTTCAGTTTGACTACGGCCCCAAGCTGGCCGTTGGTGTCTTCACCGTGACCGCGGTGGCCGTTGACAACCCGGCCGTCACCTCCACCACGACCCTGGAGTTCGTGAGCGGGGAACCCACGGCCATGCTCCTCACGGCAAATCCCCAGTCCATGGCCAGCCGCGACTGGAGTGACGCCATCACCTCCACGATCATGGCCAAGGTGGTGGACGTGAAGGGGAACCCGGTGCGGGGACAGACGGTCACCATCCGGCTGACCCAGGTGGATACCGGGAGCTTCCTTGTCACCCGGGACCCGGCCATCGAGAGCGGTGCCACGTATGTGGAAGACCTGGACGTGGATATCACGGCCCAGACCGGGGATGACGGTGTCGCCCGGGTCACCTTCCACCCCGGCGCATTCTCCACGGACCGTCACAATCCCCTCTGGTCATCGGCGGCAGGCGGAACAGCCACCGTGCAGGCCACCTGGAACGGCGTGCCCCAGCATATCCTGATGAGCTGGAAGAACTACCCGTACCTCTCGGTGGAGACCGCGGTTCCGGAGCGGGTCTTCCGGAACGGGAATGCCGAGATCATGGTGCGGGTCCGGGGTGACGGATGGGCACTCCAGCCGGATCCCATCGACGTGGTCCTGGTGACAGACCGTTCCGGGTCCATGCTCTACGATGATCCGGACCGGATGCACTCCGTCCGGGAAGCGGCGAAGGGCTTCGTGGACGAGATGAGCAACCAGGACGCCGTGGGCCTCGTCTCCTTCGGAAGGAATGGCAATATCCCGCGGCCCGGCTATTACTCCAGCATTTCGACCTCTGAGATCGATAACCTGTACCAGTATCCGACCGCCTACTCGGATTATGCCACCCTGGACCGTGCCCTGGGTACAGACCTCACCGCAGTGAAACAGGACCTGGAGCGGATCGTGCCTGACCATGGGACACCCCTGCGGAGGGGCATGAAGGTGGCCATCGAGGAACTGATGGCCAACGGCCGCCAGGAGACCGTACAGGCCATCGTCCTCCTGACCGACGGGGACTACAACTGGTATGGGGACCCGCTGGCCCGGGGTGCGGGCAGCTGGACCACCCCCACCCTGTACAGCAGCCCGCAGCTCAGTTACTATCCCTTCCCCGGGCTGGGGAGCGGGCCATTCAGCAACCAGAACATGTCCCAGTACGCCAGGTCCCACGGGATCAAGATCTACACCATCGCCTATGGCACCCAGGTTACCTCCACCGGGAGGGAAGCCCTCAGGCTCCTGGCCGAGACCAGCGGCGGGAAGTACTTTGAGGCCTCGGCCAGCAACATCGACGACGTGTACGTGGCCATCGCCGGCGAACTCAGGAACGAGGCGGGCGTGGGGACGAGCATGGACCTGGACTTCAATAACGTGGAGGTGAACACCGAGAAGCCCCCCATTGATGAAATCTTCCAGTATGTTCCCGATGATCTCAAATCCACGAAGATCCACAGCTACATAGGGCCGGAGACCAATGTCGTCAACCACACCGTGATTGACCAGACAGATGACTGGAATGATGATCACACCCTCCACTTCAGCATCGGGACCATCCAGCTGAACCAGGTCTGGGAGGCCAACTACACGGTGAAGGTCCTCCAGGAAGGCCAGATCAAGATCTTTGACTCCGAGTCCGAGATCCGGTTCAACAACGGCCAGGTCGTCCCCATCCCGGACACCTACCTGACGGTGCTCTCTGAAGAGGGGAATCCCCTCATCGGCAGGGAACTCCATGTCACCAACCTGGAAGGCCCCACCGAACCCATCATGGACTATGCCAGGCTGGACTGGGATCTCTCCTATTCCGGTACCCACCAGGTCCACCAGCGGATAGACCTGTCCGTCAACGGCGGGATGACCTGGGTGCACATGATGGATATGCCGGCCCTGGACTGCTCCGGCGGTGTCTGTACTGCCCTCACCCAGACCGCGACACTGGACTTCCATGGCTTCGAGCCCGGCCCGTACCGGGTCAGGGTCACGGCCGACGCGGACGATGCCCCGGATGACCACGCCGAGTTCACGTTCAGCGTGTCAGAGCTCGTCAGGACCGCGAAAATCAGGATCAACTGATCCCCCTTTTTTCCGATCCGGTCCCACGTCCATGGACCCAGCGGGAATCGAACCCGCGTCCTTGGGTCTCTCCTTCCCGCCGGGAATCCGAAGCCCAAGAGGATATCCTCTACCCCATGGATCCGAATCAAGGGTGGTGACTCCGGCCTCTTAACCTTTCCCGGGATCCCATCCCCGGATACAGGGCGTTCTCCTGGATGAAAACATTCAAAGACCCCCGGCACCCATCATTAGCTGTCATGATCCTCTCATCCGACGAGATCCGGAAGAGGCTTGCCGCCGGATCCGGTCTCGTGATCCGGCCCTACAGCGATGCCTGCCAGCAGCCGGCCTCTTATGACCTGAGGGTGGAGGAGGCCGTGACCCTCCCGCACGGGAGGTGCACCCTGATCCACAGCCAGGAGTGGGTGGAGATCCCGGCGGATCTGGCCGCCACCCTCCGGTGCCGGTCCTCCTTTGCCCGGCGGGGCGTGCTGGTGGGCGGGGGCTTCGTGGACCCGGGCTTCCGGGGACAGCTGACCCTCTCCCTCTCCAGCCTGGGCGGTGAGGAGATCCGTCTCACCCCCGGCGACCGGGTGGTGCAGATGATCCTGCACGAGGTGGCAGGGGGACTCCGGAGGTATGACGGCAGGTACCAGGACAGCAAAGGGGTGGTACCGGCGCGATGAGCCTGATCCCCAGCGAACGGAAATACCTGGAGATTCTCCGGATCCTGAAGGAGCACCGGGAGCCCATGGGAGCAAAGCGGCTCTCGGAGATGATGGCAGAGCGGGGGTTCGTGCTCACGGACCGGGCGGTCCAGTACTACCTGCGGTACCTGGATGACATGGGATTCACCGAGAAGGTGGGGAATACCGGAAGGGTGCTCACCCCCCTGGGCCTCTCAGAAACGGAGAGTGCTCTCGTGGACGATCGGATCGGGTTTATCATCTCGCGCCTGGAGCGCCTGGCCTTCCGGACCACCTTTGATCCTTCCACGTCAACGGGGGATGTGGCCTACAACCTCTCCGTGGTCGCCGAGGAGGACCTGGAGCAGGTCTGCCAGGTCTTCGACCGGGTCACTGCAGCGGGCTGCGGCTTCTTCTCCACCTACCTGGTCCTGGACCGGGACCCCAGGATCCCCTCCGGGCACGCCGGTATTGTGACCGTCTGTTCCATCACCATGGACGGCGTCCTGCAGCGGATGGGGGTCCCGGTGAGGATGGCATTCGGGGGAACACTCTCCCATGCCGGCGGCAGTGTCCAGGGATTTTCCCAGTTGATCGGGTACCGGGGCACGACCATTGACCCCCTCCAGCTCTTCATCTCTGCCGGCCTCACCACCATCCGTTCCGTCGTCGATGGGGGGACCGGGATGGCGCTCGCCAACGTGCGGGAGGTGCCGGCCGGGGCCCGGCCCCGGGTGGAATCCATGGTCTCCCAGATGCGGGAGTGCGGGTTTGTCTTCCCGGTGGCCATGGGAAGCCGGGTCTTCAATCTGGCTCCCAATCCCTACCGGCTCTCGCTGGTCTCCTACAGCGGCCTGAACCTGGTGGGGTGCGGGATCGAGGAGGGAATCGGCATCCGGACCGAGATCGGTGCCGGTAATATCCCGTTCTCAAAAGTGATGGATGCTACGGGATCCAGTTGATGGATTCGTCGTCCCCGCCGGCCCCGTCCCCCTTCTTTTTCTTCTTTCCCCCGGCCCGGGGTTTTACGGGAGATACTTCTTCAGGGGGAGATTCTCCGGTACCGGTTCCCTCCAGTCCCCGGGTGATTCCGGCGATCCCCCGGTCGGGGCTCATGAGTGCACTGTCATCCGGTATATCAGCCTTCGATTTCAGACGAATCCTGCGACCGGTGAAGGCGGAGTCATTCGCCCGGGGAATCCCCTTCCTCCGCTGCAGTTCCCCTCCTGTCTCGGGCTCCCGGGGGGCGGGGATGCCCTCCCCCTTCCCGGCCACCGATCCCCCCTCAGCAGGTTCCGCAGCCGGACGGTCCATCTTCACGTCCTTGAGGCCGAAGACCGAGTCCCGGGGGGCCATGGGCTTCTGCACCATGGCCTTCCGGCTGAGGTCGGCCGGTGAGCCGTCTCCCCGGAACGGCGCTTCGCCGGGACCGTACCGCACCGGCATATCCTTTCCCATGGAGATGGTGAGCCCGTCAAAGAGCGGGATGGATCTTCCCTGCCGCTTCTCCCTGCGGTGACCCGGGACCGTGATCGTCCCTTCGGCGGGTACGGCGCCGGCTCCCGCCGCGGCGGATCCCGGCAGGGCTTCGGCAGGGAGGGGGATGATATCCGGTGCCCGCAGTTCCTGCTCTTCCCGCACCCTCGCATGCTCACGGTCGGCCCGGTATTCCTCCCGCACCTGGCGGAGTTCGTCGATGCGGGGGATGTTTTTCATCCCCGAGAGCATGATGATGATGCCCACGTAGCGGGTGTTCTTCACCGGGTAATCCCCGGAGCGCATCTCGAGGCCGGCGATGGAGCGGTCGATCCACTTCCTGACGGTCTGGAAACCCCGCATGGAGAGTTCCTGCGAGGGACCGGCGATGAGGACGAGGGCTTTCTCTGCACTGGTGAGGTCACAGGGAATGGAGATGTCGTCGTACACGGCCCTTTTTGCGAGCGTGACAATGCGGGAGGCCTTCGTCTGTGAACTCTCGATGAAGTACCCGGTGGAACGCCACCGGTCCAGGAATCCCAGCATGCTGGAGGGGATATTCTCTGCCGCGTAGCCGATGGCTACGAGCCCCATCCCCGTGAGGGTGTTCAGGACCTCGCCCGCATCCAGGACCACTTCCGCCACCTCCACACCCTTTTCATTGAATTCGCCGGCCCGGAGCAGGAGGCCGATCTGATGGGAGAGGCGGTCGTTGAGCCAGTCGTAGACCCGCTCCCGGGAGGTGAAGGTACGGGGGGTGATCCGCCGGGCGATCTTCCATACCTGGTCCTCTGCCTTCTTCTCCAGGGCGGGCGCCCCGGTGCCCTCCCCCCGGAACTTCTTGTACCAGGTGTCGTTGTCGAAGAGGATCATGGCATCGACGAGCGGGAGAAGCGTCTCCAGGTCGGTGGCGGCCTTCGCCGACCGTTTCTTCCCCTCCCCCATGCAGGGCAGGATCGCGACGGCAAAGATGGGCTCGATGAAGGATTTCCGGAGTTCCGGGATGATCCGGGGAGCGGCATCCACCATTGTCCCTCCCAGGCCCGCAAAGATCATGATGGCATCGATCTCGATGGTGTCCGCCTGCTGGACCTGGGTCATCACCTCCTCGATATCGATGGTGGTGGAGACGTCGTACGGCCTCGTGGGATCGATGGGGGGAAAATGGATCCGGGTGTTCCTGGGGAGGTACTTCAGATGGAGGAGCGTGGTGGCATCGAAATCGACGACGAGGGCCGCCATGGACCCGACGGCACCCTTCCGGTCCTGGCCGTAGATCTCGTCGACGATCCTGGAGCCGGCGCCCCCGAGTCCGATGGCCAGTACCCTCATAGAACGGTTTCGTGAACCCGGATCATGCCCTTCCCGGCAGGGAACGGGATGCGGGAAGGGCGGGGCTCTTTTTAAGAAGGATCAGCTCTCTCCCGTATTAAGATATGGGGAGGGCAACGGTCCCGCCCGGGGCGCTTCCTCCGTCGGTGGCAACCCTCGGACCCTGAACCATGAAAAGGAGCCTCCTGCGGGGAGCGGGATGACCCTGCCGTCAGAAGGAGTATTGTCCGGGCCGGAGGTGTATGGCAGGGAATGGGAGACCTTCTCAGGACGGGAGATCGCACGGGAGAACGGGAACGGCGGGGCCGGGCGGCAGAGGGTGGAATCCCGGGGCATTATCGGGGAGCATTGGGTGATTCCCTCCTGATTCTTCGAGACCCTGCCAAAGCCGAGGGCAATTGATAACCTTTTTATCTCTTGCTGCGGTAATAGATGCCTGAGGTGAATAGCCTTGAGTTACGGAATAGAATTTGTCCCCGGAAACGTCAATGTCAAGCAGGTCGTCAAGTTCTGCAAACTTGCCGAGTCAAAGGACATTGATTACGCATGGATCACCAACCACTACAACAACCGCCACTGCTACCCCACCCTGGCCATGATTGCCAAGGAGACCACGACCCTCCAGATGGGTCCGGGTATCATGAACTCCTTCACCGATACCCCGGCCGCCATGGCGTCCTTCCTCTGCACGCTGGAGGAGGTCTCCGACGGCCGTGCGGTGCTGGGCATCGGGCCCGGTGACCTCTCGACGCTTCCCAAGCTGAACATCCAGGCCGAGAAGCCGGTGGCCCGCCTGGAGGAGGCCATCGCCGTTATCCGGTCGCTCTGCGCCGGTGATACGGTCACGACCCCCCAGATGCAGTTCTTCAAGTACGACGGCGCCAAGCTGACAGGTGTCAACCTGCCCGACAAGAAGAAGGGTGTCAAGGTCTACGTCGGCGCCCAGGGCCCGAAGGTCCTGGACCTGGCCGGACGGGTCGGCGACGGGGCGCTCATCAATGCGTCCAACCCCAAGGACTTCCAGGTTGCCATCCCGATCATCAAGAAGGCCACCGATGCACGGGGCAAGAAGGGCTTTGACATCGGTGCGTACACCGCCATGTCCATTGACCAGGATGCCAAGAAGGCACGGAACGCCGCAAAGATCGTGGCCGCCTTCATTGCAGCCGGTTCACCGCCCGAGCTCCTCACCCGCCACGGCCTCAACCTGGACAACGTGGCCAAGGTAAAAGCTGCCCTCGGCAAATTCGACTTCAAGACCGTCGGGGAGCTGATCTCGGACAAGGAGATCGACGCCTTCACCATCGCGGGAACCCCCGAGATGGTCAAGCAGAAGTGCAATGACCTGACCAAGGCCGGTGTGACACAGATCATCTTCGGCAGCCCCCTCGGGCCCGACATGACCAACTCCATCCGGCTCCTGGGCAAGTACATTGTGTAACTGCCTCTGGACTCCAATTCCACCCTTTTTTCACCTGCCTGTTCGAACCTCCCGGTACTCTCGGGTGCCCAGCGGGCCTTATCAGGAGGAACGTCCATAGTGGAGAGCTGACAGAGGATGTTTTCGGTCACCGAGCTGAAGACCGGTGAGGGGACGCTCCAGTACCGCAGGGAATGGATCACAGGGCTCTCCTGCCGGGTCAGCCCCGAGCGGATCAAGCGGGGAATCGACCAGTCGGTCCCGGTGGCGTACTCCCCGAACGGCTGCCCCTTCTGCCCGGACCAGCTCCCCTCGGCCACCCCGGTCTTTCCCGGGGGAGAACGGATCATCGTGGGGGAATCGGTCACCTTCCCGAACCTCTTCCCCTTCGCTGCATGGCATACCGTCACCGTCATCAGCCGGGATCATACGGTGGGGGACTTTTCCCGGGAGATGCTCGCGGATGCCATCAGGGGATCGATCCGATCGCTTCAGGATCAGAAGGGCTACCCCTCCCTCAACTGGAACTACCTCCCGTCGGCAGGGGCCAGCCTGGCCCACCCCCATCTCCAGGGGCTCGTGGATCCCCGGCCCTCCCTCCTTCCCGAACGCTATCATTCGGGATGCGAACAGTACCTCCGGGGGTGGGGCAGCCTGTACTGGGATGACCTCCGTTCCCGGGAGCGGGACGGACCCAGGTACCTCTTCGGCGATGAGATCCTCTGGCTCGCCCATGCCGTGCCGCTGGGGGAGCGGGAGGTTCGGGCGCTCCTGCCCCTCCGGACCATGGGCGAGATGGAGCCGTTCCTGGACACCTTCGTGGACGGGCTCCGGAAGGTGATGGGGTTCTACCGGTCCCTGGGAACCGCTGCCTTCAACCTCTCCCTTTTCTTTGATCGTAGGGGGGAGGACAAAGGCTTCCGGGCGTTTGCGAGCATCATCGCCCGGATCAACCCCAACCCCATCTCCCTCTCCGATTCTTCGTTCATGGAACGGCTGCATCTGGAGCCGGTGATCCTCACGGCCCCCGAGGATGTGGCCCGCATGTTCCGGAAGAAGAGGCAGAGATCGCCGTAGCCTTTTCTCATGAAGTTCATGTTCCTCTGCTGGCATCCCCGGGAACCTGCGGTTCCCCCCGCCGCGTGGGCGTCCCCCCCTCCGCGGGGATATCACTCCACGTCGGTTGATGTAATGAACGACGGCTCAGGCTATCCTATTGGGGGAGGGACCGGGAGGG
>JAJRDF010000034.1 GCA_028678555.1 Methanomicrobiales archaeon | reverse complement strand
CCGGATCCTGCTGCTTATCTCTTCCCTGACAGGAATGGCAGAGGTTGAAGCGCTCATCAGGGCTGAAGGATACTCCTGTAACAAGATACGCAGCCTGGTGTATGAGGGTGAGGAGCTGAGGGTGCTTCGGATCAGCCCGCGCCACACCTGAATGATTCAGATGGGAATCCGATGGTTTCTCTCCTCTGAGTACTCCTGGTGATACGTTCCCGGTGGCTCCGCCCCTCCCACCGCGGCCTCCGTTCGCTCAGATTGATGCATCCTAGGATCATCCATGCGCAGAGAACTTGTGAGACGCTCCTGGGGGGCTTCGCCCCCCGCCGCGTGGGCGTCCCCCCCGGGGTGTACGGGCGGATCTATCCGTTTCCGGGATCATCAGCTGGTGGCTATAAACCACGGCTCAGGCTATCCTCACGGGGGAGGGACCGGGAGGGGGCGTGCCCCCTCCCGCACCAATCCCGGATCACGACAACGTTGGACGATGTGATCCGGAATCGGGGTCGGGATGAAATGGCTCATCCGCTCCTCCGCACCTTTTTCCCTTCCCGGTGCCAGAAGTAACTGCATGGATGTGGAAGGGTTTGTCCGGAGGCTGCGGGCAGAGGGGACTCCCGGGGATGAGATCCAGGCCCTCCTCGCGGATCACGTGCGGCGGCTGAAGCCGGTGTCGGAGGAGTACGCCCGCGACTTTGCCCGCGCCGTGATCGAGGAGGTGGAGACCAGCGAACAGGCCCGGGGGGACATCTTCGAGTTCACCCCCGCCGGCGTGCGCATGGGCGAGTTCGGCGTGGGATCCCGGGGGAAGGGGGACTTCTATGCCCACCGGAAGATTGCCGGGATCATCGGCCACACCACCGCCGCGGTGGGGGTGGAGGAGATGGACGACGGAGGTGTCGTCAGCGCGGGGGGGAAGTGGATCGCGGTGACCGTGGACGGGATGCACTCCCGGCTCTCGGACTACCCCTTCCTGGCAGGGTTCCACGCCACCCGGGCCACGCTGCGGGACGTCTGCGTGATGGGTGCCCGGCCCGTGGCCCTCTTCTCCGACATCCACGTGGCCGACGACGGGGACGTGGCCAAGATCTTCGATTACACGGCGGGTATCACGACCGTTTCGGAGGGGATGGGGGTGCCCCTGGTGTCGGGATCCACCCTCCGGATCGGCGGCGACATGGTGCTGGGCACCCGGATGACCGGCTGCGTGGGCGCGGTGGGGGTTTCTTCCCATGTGACTCCCCGGAAGGCATCCGCCCCCGGCGACGTGATCCTGATGACCACGGGGAGCGGCGGCGGCACCATCGCGACGGCCGCCATCTACTCAGGGATGCCCGGGGTGGTGGACCGGACCCTGAACCTGGATTTCCTCCGTGCCGTGCAGGCCCTTCTCGCGAGTGATATCCTCCCGGAGATCCATGCCATGACCGACGTAACGAACGGCGGGCTCCGGGGCGATGCCCACGAGATGGCTGCGACGGCGAAGGCCAGGATCGTGATCGAGGACCGGAACCTCCGCACCCTGGTGGACCCGGTGGTGCTCTCCATGCTGGACCGCCTGCAGATCGATTACCTGGGCGTATCACTGGATGCCCTTCTCGTGGTGGCCCCCGCAAAGGCGGCGGATCGCATCATCCGGGTGGTGGGGGATGCGGGTGTCCCCATGGAAGTCATCGGCCGGGTGGAGAAGGGAACCCCGGCGGCGGTGCTGGTGGTGGACGGCCGTGAGCAGGATTTCACGCCCCGGTTCCGGGAATCTGCCTACACCCCGCTCAAAAAGGTGGTGGACCGGCCAGGGAGGGACTTTGACGAGATGAAGGCCGGGGTGGACAGGGCGGCCACGGCGGCGGTGGAGAAGAAGAGGCGGGTGCTGGCCCGGATCATGGGCCCGGGTCGCCGATGAGACCCGGTTTTCTCCCTGTGGCAAGGATATTGTAGGCGAGGGAGGGCATTCGCTGCTCCACGAAGGGCTCCATCTTCCTCGCGATCTCGAAGATGGGTTTCTTCAGGCTGATGTGGGCAAAGGAGACGCGTTTCACCCGGATGTCGTGGAACCCGGCCTCGGAGAAGAGGATCACCATCTCGTCCTCGGTATAGTACCGTTCGCCGAAGTCCCCGACACCGATATGCCGGACATCGATCAGCTCCCCCAGCCGGTAGATGGCGGGGACCAGCGAGGTGAGCATGGTGCGGGAGAGGGTGCAGACCGCGATCTTCCCCCCCGGCTTCAGGATGCGGCTTGCTTCAGCCAGCATCCAGGACGGATTCGTGAGGTAGGAGAAGGCCAGCAGGCAGGAGATGGCATCAAAGGTCTGGTCCCGGAAGGGCAGCTCCTCCGCGGTGCCCATGCAGAACTCAAAGCCATTGCACCGGCCCCGGGCGTTCTCGATCATCCCCCGGCTGATGTCCAGCCCGATGGCGTCACCCCCGGTCTCGCCGTACCTCCGCATGAAGAGGCCGGTGCCGCATCCCAGGTCCAGGAGGTACTTCCCCCGGGGCAGCCCCTCCAGCAGGGCACTGCTGATGTGCCGGTGGTATGCCCGGCCCATCTCCGAGTCGTACCGCATGTCGTAGACCGGCGCCACGCTGTCGTAGTGTTCCTGGACCTTCTTCAGGGGAACACCTCCTGCATGATCCGCGTGACGAGAGTATTCACCTGGATGAACTCGCTCTCGCACCGGCCGAGCCGGTAATCCGCGTCTGCGAGCATGCGGGCGATCCTCGGATCATTGTACTCCCGCTTCACCACCTTCCGGAGCTCGCCCAGCACCTCCCGTCCCGAGAGGCCATAATCCACCATCAGGGACTCGATGGTCCTGAGGGCGGATGGGCCGTCATGCTCCCTGATGAACTGGAACGCCTGTGCCACGATGGCAGCGGGCTCGGACTGGGTGATCTCGGCCACCGGGGTGCCGCGGCCCGATTCCACCAGCACCTGGAGGAGCATGGTGGCCCTGCGCAGGTCCCCCCGGCCGGCGTGCACCACCAGGTCCACGTCGTCCCGGGAGATCTGGCCCTCTCCCACCCCTTCCTTCTCAAGGATCCCCACGAGGGCTCCCGCCACCGTATCATCGGCGATGGGGAGGAAGAAGAGGGGATAGCACCGGGAGGTGAGGGCAGGGATCAGGGCGCCGGGGCGGCTCGTGCAGAACGCAAACCGGCAGGTGCCGGAGTACCGTTCCATGGTCCGGCGGAGAGCGGCCTGGACCTCCAGGGGCAGTCGGTCCGCCCCCTCAAAGACCATCATCTTGAAGGCGGCGTCCAGGGGCTGCAGCGACGCATACCACCGGACAATGTACTTGAAGTTGGCAAGAAGACTCCAGTCCTTCCGGTACAGGTGGGAGAACCGTTCGTCAGCCTCCAGGGCGGATCGCCCCTGGCTGAAGAGGTCTCCGGTGGGGATCATCGTGGTGTTCTCTTCCCAGGAGTCCCCGTACAGGCCCCTCGCCGTGCACTCCAGGGCAGCGGTCTTGCCGGTCCCCGCGGGGCCGGTCACCATCAGGTGGGAGAGGTTCTTTACGGCCACAAATGACCTCAGCCGGGAAACCGCCGTCTCCTGCCCCACCACCTGGTCCAGGGTGACGGGCCGGTACTTCTCAATCCAGAGCATGGGTGAGCCTCGCCGCCATCTCGTCCAGCGCCGCCTGGAGGAAATAACTATTGTTCAGTTGGGAGATGAGCTTTTCACCCTCGCCCCGGGAGAGGTTCCCTGCCGCCCGGGTGATGGCAGGGATCGCCCGGGTCACCTCGTCCACGATGGTGAGGGTCGCCGCGCGTGCCGTGCGGGAAAGGGGGTTCAGATCGATGGCTATCACCTTCTTTCCCAGCGTGACCAGGGCCTCAGCCCGGTCGCCGTCCTCCAGGGGCACGAGGATCACGTCCGCCGCCACCGCGCCGTCGCGGTGGGACCATCCCCGGTCATGGGAGACCGGGATCAGCCGTTCCTCCTCCCCCTCCAGCACCGCGACGCCGTGTCCTTCCAGAAGCCGGGTCACTTTGTCCAGGCGCTCCGGTGTCCGGTGGAAGAGGTTCACCTCCACCACGGCCCGGGTGGCCTTCTGGAGATCCCGGATCTCCCGGCCGGCCAGCGCGGCGGTGTTCCCGTTCACCGAGATGACCGGGTGACGGGCAGAGAGGAGAAGGGCGGCAGCCGTCCGTGCCGCGAGGAGTGCGCTCTCCGTGGACCGCTCCCCCAGCAGGTAATCGAAGGCCTCACCCCTCCCGTGGGCGGCGAGACCTTCCGGGGAGACCACACCCTCCCGGGCAAACCAGGCCATCCGCTCCCGCACCTCCAGGGACCGGTACCGGGGGTGATCCGGCGGAATCACGGCAGATCCTCCCCGGCTGAAAATCCCGCGTCCGAGACCTCCAGGAAGAGAATCTCCCCGAAGGGTGCCAGCACCCCGCCGGCCCCGCGCCCCCATGCAAAGATCCCCTCGCCGAGCATCGTCATGGAAGCAGGGATCCCGGCCCGGTCACAGGCGGCGAGGCCCTCCCGGACCCGGGGGGTGATGCACCCGCTCTTCTCGGCAAAGTCCCGTGAGAGCCGGAAGAAGTCGGCGATATCCCGGGGGCAGCGGCCGGGATACGCCCGATCCACGCGGGCGAGGGCCTTCGCCGAAGAGAGGACCTGTGGCGTGGAGATCGGGCCGAAGGTGACCGCGGTGATCTCCTCCCCCCCGGCCGGGATGCGGAGGATCTCCCCCTCGATGCCGGCACCCTTCCTGCAGTCAAACCCGCCCTCCCGGCAGGCGGCCACGTCGCCGAGGCCGGTCCGGTGGACGATCTCAGCCTCGTGGGCGAGGTCGGCCACGCCCCGCGGCCCCAGAGCCAGGGAGAAGAGGTGGTCCAGGGCCGAGAGGGTGGAGAGGAGGGCGGCGGCCGAGAGCCCGAACCCGGCACCGATGGGGAGGGCGGTCTCGGTGGTAACCCGTGCGGTGACACCCAGCCGTTCCATGGCGTACTCTACCGGCGGCGAGGTGGTGGCCACCACAGAGAGGTTCCCCTCCGGTGATCGCCGGGAGACCACCACCTGCCGGGCACGGGCAGGATCAGCCACCGCCGTGACCCCCTGCCGGATCACCACACCGGCCCCCGTCGAGCCGGTCGAGGCTGGCGTACCGCCGCCGATCCTCCGGAAGTAGCCGGAGAGGTGCCCTGGTGACCACCCTACCGCACGGCGTCCCATAGGATCGCGGCTGCCTCCTCCTTGGTCCCCTGCACCCGGATCCGGGTATCCTTCCCCAGGATGGTGAACTCCCCCTCCTCTGCCCCCATCACGTCGGGGGGGTTCACCACCACCAGGTCCGCCCCTTCGGCCAGCAATCGCCGGGCAGCCCGGACCCCCGTTCCCCCCACCTTGAAGGCAATGATCCGGGGATGGCAGGCTTCCCGGACCCGGTCCAGGAGCTTGGGGAGAGGAACGAGGCGGAGGTCCACGGGTTTCCCGCTGGGAATCTTTCCGGAATACTGCTCCGGCGCGAAATCCGAGATGGCGGCGGCGCTCACGTAGATATCGAACCCCTTGTCGCTGGCGATCCCGAGCACCGCCTCTGCCATCTCCCCGGCAGAGGAGACCCGGATGTTCCGGACGCAGGGGACCTCCTCCCCTCCATGGACCAGGGTCACCCCGGCACCGAGCCGGTAGGCCTGCAGGGCGATCTCCCGGCCCATCCTCCCGCTGGAACGGGTGGTCAGGATCCGGACATCGTCCACCGGTTCCGCGCACGCTCCCCCGGTAACCAGCACGCGCGAACCGGAGAGGGGCTTCCCCGATACCGCCCGCTCCACGTGGAGGATGATGGTCTCGGGATCCGACATCTTGGCCTTTCCTTCCTCCATCCGTGGCCCGATCAGATCCACGCCCCACCCGGCGAGACGGGAGAGGTTCTCCTGGACGGCCGGGTGCCGGTACATGGATCCGTGCATGGCAGGGGCGAGGACCACCGGAACACCGCTTCCGAGGGCTGTCGTGGCAAAGGTAGTGACCGGGGTATCATCGATCCCGCAGGCGATCTTCCCCAGGGTGTTGGCCGTGCAGGGTGCGATCAGGAGGACGTCTGCCTCCCCTCCCTCCCCGCAGAGGCCCACGTGCTCCACCATGCCCGTGCACCGGGTGAGAACCGCGTGGCCCGCGGCATAGGTGACGGCATCCGGGTGGATGATCCCCGCGGCAGCCTGGCTCATCACCGGCCGGACCTCCGCCCCCTTCCTGCGGAGCGAATGGATCAGGCGGACCACCTCCACGGCCGCGATGGATCCTGTGATCCCCATGGCCACCACCTTCCCCTCCAGCGTCCTTCGAGCCGTCACGAGAGCACCACGTCCTGCACTATATGCCATGTATTCGGGGCATATTTCTTTACCCTTCGCGTGGTGACCCGGGTCCGGAATCCTGCGTCTCCCGCCGCAGCCGTAACCTGATCCGTCATCGCGCCGAGGCTGTGGAGGTGGATGATGGACCCGTGTCGCGCATGGGCCAGGGCCTCCGGCAGGTACCTGATGGCATCGAAATGGCCCATCACCAGCCGGTCGTAGGAGCCCGTAAGGAGATCGCGGCAGTCCCCCTCCTCAAGGGTCACCCGGTCTTCGACCCGGTTCCCCTCCACGTTCCGGGCCAGGAACCCGAATGCCACCGGGTTGATCTCCATGGCATGGACCCGGGCTCCCTGCACGGCCATCGGAACCGTGAAGTAACCGATCCCCGCGAACATGTCGGCCACCCGCTCCTCTCTCCCGCTGCCTGCCACCGCACCGGCAATCCGGGCCCGCTCCTGCAGGTTGCCCTGGGCGTACATGACGAAGCGCGGATCCAGGACAAACGCGCAGCCGTGTTCCCGGTGCACCACCTCTCCGACAGTTCCGTACAGCACCTCGGTGTCGGGGATCCGCCGGGGGCCGGCCGTCCCTCTCACCCAGAGCACGGCCTTAGGGCGGGCCCAGGCCAGGATCCGGTCCAGCTCACCGGGGGAGGGCCGGGGTCCGTGGATGAGGACGGTATCCCCCAGCCGCTGGAACCCCCGTCCGCGGTAGGGCTGCCGTTCCGGAAGCGTGGCATCGGAGGGATATCCCTTCTTTACGGGAACCCAGGCCGTCCCCCCCTCCACGTACGGGCGGCGGGAACGGTCCGCCCAGTCCCACGAGTCCAGTTCCGGAAGCCGGCCCGCGGGGACTCTGCGTGCCCGCATCCCTCACCCCACGATGACCAGGTTTCCCCGGACTGCGTCCCGCAGGACCCGGAGCATCGCCCCTTCCCGGGGGGCGATCCAGGGCAGCACCCGGTTCTCCACCGATGCCCAGGTGACCGGGTCCAGAAGACCGATGACCCCCCGGTCGATGTAGGCCACCACGGCCTCCATCGCGTCCCGTACGTTGCCAATGAAGCGCCAGTCGGAAGCCGGCGGGACAGACCGGGTCCCCCCGTCGGCCAGGTCAAAGACCTTCACATCCCGGCCGCCGCTCTCCCGGACCTCCAGGTACTCCTTCCCTGTCCAGACCACGTCCCCCTTCTTCCAGCGGGGCAGCCGGATGGAGTAGGTGATCCGGTACACCGGCCGCCCGTCACGTTCCCCCACGAGCTTGGGGTGGACCGTCCACTGGCCCCCCAGTGCCCCCGTGACCTGCCGGGCGATCTCCTGGCCCATCCGGTGGGATCCCACGATGATGTCCAGGCCCTCCTTCTCTTCCACCCCGGAGATGAACGCCAGCCGTTCCCCTGCCGCCTGGAGGGTATCCTCCAGCTGGACCGCGATCCGGTCTGCCACCTCCCGCTCGAAGGGCGAGGTCTCCCGGCCTTCGGCCCTGACCTGCACGACCCCCTCGTAGTATCCCCCGGAGATCCGGCTGCACCGGTCGCACTGCTCGCCCTTCCATGCGATCTCCACCTGGGCAGTCTCCTCCACCGGCTGGCCGTACAGGCGCCCGGTGATCCGGACCTCCGCCACGCTGCGGGTGGGGGTGAGATCCCGGATGGAGAGGGAGACCCCGGGATCCGTAAGATCGGGATGGAAGTGAAGGGCACTCCTCACCAGCTGGTCTGCCAGGTCCTCCCGGCTGCAGGCCATATCGGTCCAGGCGGCCCCGTGCCGCAGGGACCCGCAGGTGGGGCAGTGGATGCACGTGACCCGCGGGTCAGCGGAGAGCCATCTGGTCCCTGCGGCCCTGCAACGGCCACAGATGCCGTCCGTGGCAGGGGCCCCGCAGCGCGGGCAGAAGGATTCCTGGATGGCCATCGCTAGATCCGGAAGACCTGGGCATGGGGAACCTTCCCCAGCATGATGCATCCTGACCGCTCCACGAAGCCCATCTCCACGGCCAGCGCCACGCACCGCTCGCCGATCAGGTTGGCGTTGGAGGCAATCTGCAGGTTCTTCCTGACCTCCTCTTCGCTGGCCGGCCGGTTCCCATAGAAGCTCTCTGAGATCCTGAGGGTGATATCCCCGTGGGTGATGGTGGTGTTCAGGAGTTCCCGGTCGCAGATCGCCACCACCTCTGCCCCGTCCGGAGCCCGGTGCACTTTCAGGAACATACCAGTATTCAATGGACCGGGATGCGAGAAAAAGGTGTGCCGGGGAGGTCAGGGGAGGCGGATCTCCACGCCATAGACGCGGGAGGGGGTCTCGGCATGGATCCGCCAGAGGTCCTCTTCGGTGATGGCCCCGCTCCCCAGGTGCCGGAGCGTGAACCGGGGAACGGACTTCGGGCCGATCACCGCCCCGGGCCGGCTCTTCTCATCCATGTAGTCCGACTCCATGGTGAATACCCTTCCCCCGCGGGAGAGTTCCGGGATCATCTCGTGCCGGGCGATCAGCGAGGGAATGAGCGGGGTATCCGGCGTCGCAAAGTGCTTCACCACCCGGGCCGGGTCCATGCCCGCCTCCTGCGCCATCTCCACCACGTCGGTGCAGGGCCCGCTCTCGCCATGGATCTGGACCGCGCAGGAACAGTCCGCCGCCAGCGAGAGGGCATTCCGGAGCACCGCCTGGGAGGCCTCCCAGACCGGGTCCTCCACGGGGTAGTGGGGCCGCCCGCTCTTCAGGGCCACCGCCTCCCCCCGTTTCACGTATGAGGCGGCCAGGGAGAGGCCCTCCTGCATCACTTCAGTGGCACGGGGGAGGGGCATCCGCTCCGAGAGCCGGCTGATCTCGGCCGGGTGCACGCCCAGGATGGCGAATGCCCCCAGGCCGATCTCCCGTACCGCCCTCACCATGGTGAGGGTGGCCTCGAAGACCGGCCGGTAGTCCTCCCCGCGGGACGGTTCGACCCCGTGGGACCAGGAAGGCTTCGACACCACGAAGAGGTGGGTTCCCCCCGCCCTCTGGAACTCCTTAGCCGCCGCAATACCGATGCCGTTCACCGGGTCCAGGTGGATATGGTCATCGGTGATGGGGTACCGGGGAACCCTATTCACACCGCACCAGGGACATCATCGGATAATCCTTCTCGCAGGCGAGCCGGGCGGTGCACCGTGCCTTCCCGGCCCGGGTGGTGATCTCCACATGGAACATGGTTCCCCGGACCTCGCTGTACCCGAAGGCGTTGGGGGTCATCTGGCTCCGGTCCAGTTCCACCCGCACGTCCTCCACGCAGGGCTGCAGCGAGACCGCGGCCCCGATGGCACGTTCCAGGGTTTCGGCAGTGGCGGGACGGGAGAAACAGGGGTGCCCACGAACTGGTGGTACAGGGCCCCCAGCTTGATACCGGCCTCGAAGGCTGCCCGTTCACGGTCGCTGACCATGCCCAACCGTATGCTGTTTTCATTCTTATGGGATTGGGATCCCCCTCTGAGGGTGATGGTATCTGTATGATCCTGCCTCGACGGGCATCATGACACTGGGGGGACGCTCCTGGGGGGGACCTGCGGGTCCCCCCCCCGCCGCGTGGGCGTCCCCCCCTTAGGTTTCCTGGATTGGTGAACACCCCGGCTCAGACTATCCTCATGCGGGGGTGCCGCAGCGGCAGGGGGCGCCAGCCCCCGAGAGCGTCCACCGTTCCGGAGACAGTACGAGATGAGAAATATGGGGGAGGATTATGCCATTAAGAAGATTTTACCGTTTGATGAGGATCGGCGTCTCGCCCCGCAGGACCAGGAGCGCCTGGAATGCCACGAAACCGACAAAGAGCCCCACCGGGTAGATCCAGAGGGCGGTCCGGTCGTTGGCCACGAGATAGGTGAAGACGGCGCCCCCGAAAATAGCGCCAATCACGGTGGCAAGCCCCTTTGCGTCGTATGTTTTGAACCGGCGCATGAAGATAAGCACGATCCACATCACGAGTACTCCTGTCACCAGGGACCCGAGGCATGAGTAGAGTTCCATAGCCTGTGCGCCTCCCTACCGGGTGAGGCAGGCGGTTTGAATAGGTTTCCGGGCAGGCGGAGGGTGGAAGTGCCCCCAGTGGATGATCGATGAAATCCCATGGCCTGGAAGATGGAAGGGCAATCCTTCGTGGGCAGAGTGATGGTGCTGAGACGCTCCTGGGGGGACCTGACGGTCCCCCCGCCGCGTGGGCGTCCCCCCCTTAGGTTTCCTGGATTGGTGAACACCCCGGCTCAGACTATCCTCATGCGGGGG
>JAJRDF010000033.1 GCA_028678555.1 Methanomicrobiales archaeon | reverse complement strand
TCCGCCCCTTCCTGCACGGGCAGGATCCCCCCGCTCAGGAAGTCCCGGTCCACGTCGCCGGTGGTCAGGAGCAGGCACCGGCGTAATCCCCTGGCTGCAAGCCACCCGGTGGCTGCACCCGCGGGGGTGAGGATCTCGTCCTCCATGATGGCCAGCCCCATCCCCTGCAGCCGGGCGGCCACTGATTCACGCGACCTCCTGGTGGAATTGGAGAGGAATCGGAGCGGGAGGCCACGTGAGCGGAGGGCGGCCAGCGCGCCTGCGGCTCCCGTTACCGGTGATGACCCGACATGGAGAACGCCGTCCAGGTCCATCAAGAGCCCGCGGATCGGTTTCATACTCCCATCTCCTCCCATCCATTCCTGAACCACCGTGGGATGCCGGAGGTCTAGAACATGAGGGTCGTCAAAGTGCAGGAGAATCCGAATTGCTACCCCGGTCATGATTCCCTGATCGTCCTTTTCCGGAACCGTCGAGGTATGGACACTCCCGGGAAGGGACCGGCCACACGGCGACGTCTGCAGTTTTTACTGATTGAGAAACGGCGGCGTGAAACAGGAGAGTAGTACTACCGGGACGCTCCTCGGGATTACCACCCCCGCCAGGTGGGCACCTCCGCCGGTTTTTTCTGAATCATCGATCAATCCGGGTATCACAAGGGACAACCGGGCTATCCTCACCGGGGGAGGGACCGGGAGGGGGCCTCTCCCCTCCCGCAGCGGCCGACAGCAGACCGCCAGGGGAATCAAGGTCCAGGCAATGTCCAGAGGTTATTGTTTATCCCTGATCCCGATACAAATGGGAACCGGGATTCCTCATGAACCGCACTACCGTCAATGCCCTGGTCGACCTCATCGCCCTCATCGTGTTCATCCCGAGCCTCCTCTCCGGTATCGCCCTCTGGGTGCTCCCGGAGGGGGGCTACCGTGGCGGTCTGAACCCGCAGGCCCTGGAGCCGTTCCTGGGTCTGACCCGGTCCGCATGGAAGGATCTGCATCTCTGGAGCAGCTTTCTCCTCGCCGCCTGTATCCTGGCCCACCTGCTGCTCCATATCCGGTACTTTGCCCGGATGCCGAGGTACCTCCGGGGCGGTGCTCCGGGGAAGGAATCTCCCTGAGTTCAGCCCGTTTTCCCCCCTCTCCTCCTTTCACGCCCCCATTCCCGAACGACGGCTCCTCCCGGCGATCAACCGGCTGATAACCTTTAAATCTCCCACCACCCATGGTAATTGATCCACAAATGGTCTGTACAGTCATTGTTGGCGGTTTTTTTGGGGATGAAGGGAAGGGCAAGATCGTGGCCCATATCGCACACAGCGACCGGCCGGCGATCATCTCCCGGGGAGGCGTGGGGCCCAACGCAGGCCACACAGTGAAGATCGGGGAGAAATCCTACGGGATCCGGATGGTCCCCTCCGGTTTCGTCTACCCGGATGCCCTCCTCTGCATCGGGAGCGGTGTCCTCGTGGATCCCCGGGTCTTCATGCATGAGCTGGACCTCCTGAACGTCCGGGGACGGACCTTCATGGACCTCCGCTGCGGCATCATCGACGAAGCCCACATCCAGCGGGACAGGGGGTCCGAGCACCTGTCCAAGAAGATTGGTTCCACCGGAACCGGCTGCGGCCCTGCCAACTCCGACCGGGTGCTGCGGGTGGGACGGCAGGCCAAGGATCTCCCGGAACTCGCCGAGTTCACCATGGACGTGGCCGAGGAGATCAACGAGACGCTGGATGACGGGGACTCGGTGATCCTGGAG
Source organism: Methanomicrobiales archaeon (assembly GCA_028678555.1). GTDB lineage: Archaea > Halobacteriota > Methanomicrobia > Methanomicrobiales > JACTUA01 > JAJRCY01. The sequence goes on along the minus strand of JAJRDF010000033.1, from coordinate 7,986 downwards.
GGAACCCAGGGCTTCGGCATCTCCCTCTACTTCGGCACCTATCCCTTTGTCACGAGCAAGGACACCTCCGCCTCCCAGATTGCGGCCGACAATGGGGTAGGACCCACGCGGATCGACGAGGTGATCGTGGTCTTCAAGGCGTACCCCACCCGGGTGGGCGAGGGACCCTTCTCCACTGAGATGACTCCCGAGGAGGCCCACGAGCTGGGGATCGAGGAGTTTGGTACCGTCACCCACCGGCCCCGCCGGATCGGGGAATGGGACGGGAAGATGGCCCGCTACTCGGCCATGGTGAACGGGGCCACCCAGGCCGCCATCACCGGAATCGATCGGATCGATCCCGCCTGCACCGGTGTCACAGACTACCGGAAGCTGTCCGCCCCTGCAAAGGAGTTCATCAGCAAAGCGGAGGAGGACATCGGGATCCCGGTGACCCTGATCTCCACGGGACCCGAGCTCTCCCAGATCATTGACCTGAGGAAGGAGCGATGAGGCGGCGGCTCCTCCCCATCCTCTGCTGCCCCACCTGCAAGGGCGACCTGGAGCTGCAGGTGGTCGAGGAGACGGGGGAGGAGATCCTGGAAGGGACGCTGCGCTGCAACGGGTGCCGTGTCGATTACCCCATCCACGAGGGGATCCCGGACCTCCTGCCCCGCGGGACCGGGCCGGAGTAACGGGGTGCGGATGGCGCCCACCGAGATCCACCTGAACCGGCGGGGGATCAACTCCATCGAGGCGCCCCTTGCGGCTGAGGTCCCGGCAGGAAAGAGCCTGGATCTGGCCCTCGTGAACCATGGGCATCCCCTCCATCTCTCGGTCTCGGCGGCGAACGCCGCCCGGTTCACCACGTTCATGCAGCAGAACCTCTTCGTCCAGGGGGAGGGTTCCCTCTCCATCCCGGTGAAGGGGGATGCCCCGCCCGGTACCTTTGACCTGGAGGTCATCACCGGCTACGGGATGCGGAAGGTGGTCCTTCGGGTAACGGTCACCCCCGCTGCAGTCCAGAAGGTCGTGGAGGAGAAGCCTCTTCCGCAGCCACCCGTGCGGAGCCACTTCCCCCTGCACCGGGCGGCACCGGTCCTCATCGCTGCCGGTGTCCTGCTCTATGCCGCATGGTGGATCCTGGCGCAGCCGGCCATTGAGCAACCGGTACTCTTCAGCGTGCTCTCCTTCCTGGCCCTCCTCTCGGCGGCGATCCTGGCATGGCTGAGGCCCCCCTCGTCCTGATCGGGGCCCTCGCGGTGGACCGGGCCATCGGCGATCCCCCGTCCCCGCTCCACCCGGTGGCGCTCCTGGGGCGTTTCATCGCGTGGTGGGGCCGGCCGGCCGCATGGCCTGTGCCCCTCCAGCGGCTGGCGGGGCTCATCTGCGCCATCGGCACCGCGGCCCTCTTCGCCTTCCCGTTCCTCATGGTGGACCGGTACAGCCCCTGGTGGCTCATGCTCCTCGCGGGCCCGTTCCTCCTCAAGATCACGTTTGCCTGGAGGTCCCTGGAGGAGCATACCATCTCGGTGGTGCAGGCCCTGGACCGGTCCACGGAGGACGGGCAGCGGCAGGCACAGCGGATGGTGAGCCGGGAGACCGGATCCCTCACCGAAGAGCAGGTCCTCTCGGCTGCCTACGAGTCCCTTTCCGAGAACCTGGTGGACAGCATCACGGCACCGCTCTTCTGGTTTGCCCTGGGATCGCTGGCCGGCTGCGGTCTCGCCGCCGCGGCCTTCTACCGGGCACTGAACACCATGGACGCGATGCTGGGCTACCGGGACGAGCGGGAGCGGCTGGGGTGGGCCCCGGCCCGGATGGATGATCTCGCCACCTTCTTCCCGGCCCGGATCACCGGCCTCGTGCTCCTCTTCTGGTTCGCCCTCCGGGGCCGTTTCCACGCTGCCTGGAACGGGTTTCGGGCCGACGCCCGGAAGCGGCCGGGGTGGAACGGGGGGATACCCATGGCGCTGATGGCCGGCGGCACCGGTACGCGGTTCGACAAACCGGGGGTCTACACCATGGGACCGGGTGAACGTACCCTCCGGGAGGTGGGGCCGGAGATCATGTCCGCGGTCCGGTCAGCGGTTCTCGCCTTCAGCGTCCTCCTGATCGCCGCGCTGGTTTTATTGGGTTCCCCTGCATAGTGTACGTGCCATGAAACTGGAGGAACTGAGGTTCGGCACCGAGCTCCTGAAACGGGGCTTCGCATCCATGCAGAAAGGGGGGGTGATCATGGATGTGGTGAATGCCGACCAGGCCCGGGTGGCGGAGGAGGCGGGCGCGGTGGCCGTGATGGCCCTGGAGCGGGTGCCGGCCGACATCCGGAAGGCAGGGGGCGTAGCCCGGATGGCGGATCCCGCCCGGATCACCGAGATCATGGGGGCGGTCTCCATCCCGGTGATGGCCAAGGTCCGGATCGGCCACTTCGTGGAGGCACAGGTGCTGGAATCCCTCGCGGTGGACATGATCGACGAGAGCGAGGTGCTGACGCCGGCCGACGAGCAGTTCCACATCGACAAGACCAAGTTCACGGTGCCCTTCGTCTGCGGGGCCCGGGATCTGGGCGAGGCCCTCCGGCGGATCCACGAGGGCGCCGCCATGATCCGGACCAAGGGCGAGGCAGGGACCGGGAACGTGGTGGAAGCGGTCCGGCACATGCGGGCCATCATGGGGGAGATCCGTGCCCTCCAGGGGAAGACCCGGCAGGAGATGGCGGACCGGGCCCGGGCACTGGAAGCCCCTGTGGAACTCGTCATCGAGTGCGCCGAACGGGGCCGCCTGCCCGTCGTGAACTTCTCGGCGGGCGGGATCGCCACCCCCTCGGACGCCGCCATGATGATGCAGCTCGGGGCCGACGGGGTCTTCGTGGGCTCCGGTATCTTCCTGTCCTCCAACCCCTCCCGGATGGCCCGTGCCATCGTCGAAGCCGTCCACCACTACGATGACCCGAAGGCCATCGTTGACGCCAGCCGTGACCTGGGAGAGGCGATGAAGGGACTGGACATCCACCTCCTTTCTAAGGAAGAGGTGCTGCAGACCCGTGGGCGTTAGGATCGGGGTGCTGGACCTCCAGGGGGACGTTTCCGAGCATCTCCTGGCCTTCCGGGAAGCCCTGGCCTTGGCCGGGAGGGACCGCGGATCTTCTGTGGTCCCGATCCGGTCCGCAGATGAGATCGCCGGATGCGATGGCCTGGCCATCCCCGGTGGCGAGTCCACCACCATTGCCCGGATGGTGGACCGGAAGGGGATGCGGGATCCCATCCTGGAATTTTCAGGTGGCATCTTTGCCACCTGTGCCGGCCTGATCCTGCTTTCTGCCGCGGTGGAGGATGACCGGCGATTCCTTCCCCTGGGCATCCTGGACGCGACCGTCTGCAGGAACGCATTCGGCCGGCAGCGGGAGTCCTTTGAACAGGATCTCCCTCTCGAAGGTGAGACAGAGCCCTTCCACGCGGTTTTCATCCGGGCGCCGGTCATCACCCGTGCGGGCACTGGTGTCCGGATCCTGGCCCGGCTCCCCCAGGGGATCGTGGCGGTGGCGCAGGGTTCCCACATGGGCCTGGCCTTCCACCCGGAACTCTCCCGGGACCGTCGGCTCCACCTCCGGTTCCTGAAAGGACTGCAAGGCTGACCCGCCGCCCTGCATGCGGATGATTGCGTCTATCGCTTCCTGTTTGGTTTCTCGATATCATGCGTACTGATGAAACGCTCTCGGGGGCTCCGCAAATGCTCCGCCCCCGCCGCGTGGGCACCCCCCGCAGGTCTCCTGCCGGATGCAGATCCATCGTTGACTGGTAACCGAACGGCCGACTATCGGTCACGGGGGAGGGACCGGGAGGGGGTTTCCCCCTCCCGCACTGGCCGGCAGGACAGGCTGTTTTCCCAGCAGGGAGAGAACCGCCCCACATGGGCTCTCCTCACAGGGGAGTGACCGGGAGGGGGCCCCGGCCCCCTCCCGCACCGGTTGACAGAACAGAATGCCGGAATTCCCGATCCCTCAATGCTATGTAGGGGAAGTGACAAGATCCCTGTCGCGGTCCCATGTTTGTCAAAACCCTCCTCCCCACGGATTTCTCCCCGGATGCCACGTCGGCGATCTCCTGCATCGGCCAGGTGCCGGGGATCGTGGAGGCGGTTCTCCTCCATGTGATAGTTATGCCCCGGGACGAGGGGACCCCTGGCTGGGAACCCTCCCTGGAGGAGGCCAGGATCAGCGAAGCCAGGCGCAGACTGGAGGAGCAGGAGGGGGCGCTGCGGTCGATCGGTATCCGTGCCCGGAGCCGGCTGGAGGTGATCCGGCGGGGCGACCTGGCACCGGCCATCCTGAAGGTGGCCGGGGAGGAGCAGGTCTCTGCCATCGCCATGGGGGCGAGGGGGCTCTCCCCCATCCGGCGGTTCCTGCTGGGCTCGGTCTCCTCTGCGGTCCTCCAGGATGCCCGGTGCCACGTCCTCCTCTACCACCAGGTGCCGGTCACTGCCGACGGGCAGGATCCCCGGTTCTGCCGGCTGGTGCTCTCCCGCATCCTCTGCCCGGTGGACTTCTCCAAGCCCTCGTACGAGCTCATGGAGGCGGTGAAGGAGCAGCCGGGGTCGGGTCAGGTGGTGCTGGTGCACGTGGTCCCGAGGGGGGTTACCCTCCCGGGCCATGGTTCAGGGACGGGGCAGGTGGAGGCCTCCCTCAGGGATCTGGCAGCCCGTCTCGATGGATCCCGCAGGGGTGTGGAGACCCTCGTCCGCTCAGGGGATCCGGTCCGGGAGATCCTGGCCGCTGCCAAGGAGGCGGATGCCTCCCTCATCATGATTTCCCGGTACGGCCGCAAGGACTACATGAAGTCCATTGCCATCGGGAGCACTGCTGCCGCGGTCGCTGCCGGTGCCAGCCGCCCGGTGCTGATCCGGTTCCCCCAGGTGCATCTCGAGATCACGGCACGGGAGATGGCCCCCGCCGAGTTCCCCGAGGCAGACCGGGTCTGGGAGCACTACCACGGGCAGAAGGGGGATCCCGCCACGGACCGTATCTTCGGGGTCTGGGTGGAGGGCTCCCTTGCTGCCCTGGCCCGCTGCCGCTTCCACCCGGAAGGGGGAGAGGTGGATGCCGTATTCACCCCTGAGGAGTTCCGGAACCGGGGGTATGCCCGGAAGGCGATGCGGGTGCTGGTGGACGCCTGCGGTGACCGGCCGCTCTACATGCACTCCGTGGCCGGCCTGGAACCCTTCTACCGGACCTTCGGCTTCGAGGTGATCCCGGAACGGGATCTTCCCAAAGTGATCCGTGACCGGTACGCCTTTGCGGAGGGACACCTGGAGGAGGCTCACGTGACCCCGATGAAGCGGACGTCTTCCGGACCTGCCCTACGGTGAAACCCGGGCGCCGGGTTTGCTGAACCGGGATCATTCCCTCTGGCGTGTGAAATCCCGGGATCCCGTCTGGTTCCGTTCTCCCAAATCCTATATGGGTTTTCACGCCACCGTACTGGTATGGAGCCTGCCACCGGATCCGGGGGAGCCGGGGGGTCCCTGAGGGCGGGATCGGCACCGGAGGGTGACCGGATCATCCGGATCCAGCACGTCACCAAGGTCTTCCGGGAAAGGAACCGGACCGTTACCGCGGTGGACGATGTCTCATTCGATGTCGTAGCCGGAGAGATCTTCGGTCTCCTGGGGCCCAACGGTGCGGGGAAGAGCACGCTCATCCGGATCCTCACCACCCTCCTTTCCCCCACCTCCGGCACCTCCTTCGTGGGCCCGTACCAGGTGACCAGGAACGACGAGGAGATCCGGGGGATCATCGGTGTCTGCTCCCAGAACAGCACCCTGGACGTGGAACTCACCGCCTATGACAACCTCTCCTTCTACGGGAAGCTGCTGGGTGTCGAGGAAAAGGTACTGCATGACCGGGCCATGCAGCTCCTGGAGACAGCGGATCTCACCGATCGTGCCCACATGCCGGTACGGACCTTCTCCGGAGGGATGAAGCGGAAACTGGAGATCGTGCGGGCCTTCCTCCACCGGCCCCGGATCCTCTTCCTGGACGAGCCCACCATCGGCCTGGACCCGGATTCGCGGTGGGAGGTCTGGGAGCAGATCGAGCGGCTGAATGCCGAGAAGACGACCATCATCCTCACGACCCACTACATGGAGGAGGCGGAGAAGCTCTGCCAGCGGATCGCGTTCATGGACCGGGGGAAACTCATCGCCCTGGATACCCCCGAGAACCACAAGCGGGCCCTCCCGGCCGGGGACCTGATCGAGATCGGCATTGAGAAGATGCACGACGGTCTGATCCCCGCACTCATGGCGACAGGTCTCATCAAGTCAGCGGAGGCAAAGGAGAACCGGGTCATCATCTCGGCCGTGAACGGGAGCAGGGTGCTCCCTGCCCTCATCGCGGTCTTTGAACGGTTCTCGATGCCCATGACCTCCATCTCCATCCGGTCCCCCACCCTGGAGGACGTGTTCATCCACCTCACCGGGAGGAAGCTGGATGCCGGGGGCGGGGAGAATGCCGAGGGTGGCAGGGGAGGGAAGCGATGATCCGGGGGGCGGTCGCCATCTTCACCCGGGACTTCAAGAAGTTCCTGTCGAACCCGTTCGTCATTGTGATGACCCTTTTTATGCCGGTCATGTACCTGCTGATCTTCGGAAACGCCATGGGTGGTGCCATCGTCCACATCCCCCTTGGCGTGGTCCAGGATGAACCCTACCTCACTGAGACGCCCCTCTTTTCGGCGGCTGTTCAGGAGCTGAAGGATTTCCACCAGCCGGAGAAGCCCCCCACCTTTGACGTGACGGTGTATACCTCCGAGGAGGTGGCCAAGCAGGCCCTGTCCCAGGGGCGCATCTCGGCGGCGGTGATCTTCCCCTCCGATGTCGCGGCGGATACCACGGTGCGGGTCTACGAGGACAGCTCCGATTACATGGTCCCGACCCTCATCGAGGCCGGGGTCACCGCATCGATGGCCGGGTCCGGGTTCCCGAATCCCGTGGTCTTCAACCGGATCTACGGGAATGTCGATTACATCATGTTCTTTGGTGTGGGCGTCATCGTGATGGCCATCTTCATGACCACGATGATGGGTGGTGCCTTTGCCCTGATCCGGGACCGGGAGCTGGGGATCATCGAGGGGTACCTGGTGACACCCGTGAAGAGATCCAGCATCATCCTGGGGACCATCGGGAGCACCACGGTCCGGGCGTTCCTCGCGGGAACCATCATCTTTCTCTTCGATATCCTGATCACCGGTGTTGTCGTCCGGAAACCGGAGGACTTCCTGCTGGTGCTCCTCGTGATCTTCATTGCCAGCATTGGCGTGACAAGCCTCGTCGTTGCTCTCGCCTCCCGGTTCTCCACCCAGCAGGAGTATGCGTCTGTGGTGGCATTCTTCAACCTGATCCTGTTCATGACGAGCGGTGCCTTCTACCCGATCCTGGGGATGCCACCCTGGCTCCAGTGGATTGCGCTGATCAATCCCGAGGCCTATACCGTGCACGCGTTACGAAGTATCATCCTCCGGGGGCAGGGCCTCGCGGTCATCGCCCCGGACCTCATCGCCCTGGGGATCTTCTCGGCCGTCGCCATCACCCTCGGCATCACCACCTACCGCCGCACGCTCGAATAGGCGGAGTTCCCTGCCTGCGGACAGGATTCCGGGAATTCGCCGCCCCCGCCGACCCCTGAGGTATTCTCTGATTACCGCGTACCGGTGGAATCCATTTCCAGACTACTGGGACGCTCTCGGAGGCTCGCCGCCCCCGCCGCGATGTGTGAAGTTGTCACAGATGAATACCTGGCGGTGACTCCCAACCGAGGATTTCTACTGGGACGCTCCAGGGAGGGCTCCGCCCCCCCCGTCGCGTGGGCGCCCCCCGTCGGTATTCCGGGAACGGGTGAGCCGTCCTGTACCATTTACCCACCTGGCGGGCTGTCCTCACGGGGGTGGGGTCGGGAGGGGGTTTCCCCCTCCCGCATGGATCGGCTGATGGGTTTGAATGAGGTTATGT
>JAJRDF010000032.1 GCA_028678555.1 Methanomicrobiales archaeon | reverse complement strand
GGACCAGGGGGAAACCGTCTCCCCAGGTGGCGGCGGTCCGTTTCGTCACCGCCACCAGGTGGACCCGCCGCTTCGCGCAGGTCTTCATCAGGCGGATGAGTACCGGGTCATGGCTGGCATGGCTCACCCGGAGGGCGCCGTCCAGCACCAGCAGGTCGCCGGCCGAGAGCCGCTCCGCAGTCCTCTGGGCGACCCAGTACTCCAGGGTATCCCGTAGGACCGCTGCAGCCCGGTCCGGGTCGTCGTCGCTGACAGGCGTCTCCGGCTCGGTGCCGAAGCATTCCAGGTAGAGATCGGCAAAGGACCGGTCCTTCGCCTCCCGTCCCAGGGTGGCGAGACGCAGAGGTGTCAGGGACCGGAACACCCGGGCTCCGTCCGAGAAGCCGCAGGCCGCCGCCCGGACCGCGGCGACGGAGAAGGATCCGGACTCCACCACCACCGCGTTGGAGCCATCGACCGCCGCCACCGTTCCCTCCTGCACCGCCGTCACCTGCTGGTACGAGCCGGCCGAGATCCCGCAGTGGGCGGCGAACCGGCTGGCCAGGTCCGGCGGGTTCAGGGACAGGATCCGCTCCTGCAGGGATACGAGATCCCGCCGGTACTCGTCTTCCGGTGTCATGCCTCCCCCGCCTCCATATCCCGGATCGCGCTCTCGGTCGCCGAGACCGCTTCTACGAGGAGGGTGTTCCCGAACTCCCCCTGGACCTCGGCGACGTGGGAGATGAGGAAGATCTGGGGGAAGTGGGGCTCCAGGGTGCGGAGCGCCCGGAAGATATTCCCGCGCCGCTCCTCGTCCTGGCTCCCGAAGATCTCGTCGAAGATCAGGAAGGTGCTGTCATGGAGCTCGTGCATCCCGGCAATGTACCGGGAGAGGGCGATCCGGAGGGCAATGGCCACGTCATCCTGCTCGCCACCCGAGAACCGGGAAACCGGGTAATCGCCCCCCAGGTCATGGACCAGGAGGTCGAACCCGTCATCGATCAGGACCGTGTCGTACCGCCCGTCCGTGATCTCGGAGAGGACCCGGCCCGCTTCACCCTGGACCTGGTCCCGCACCACCCCCAGCAGGTGGTCTGAGAATCCATTCAGCTGGTCCCGGGTCAGGCCAAGGAGCGCCACCTCCTCGCGGAGCCGGTCCAGGTCAGCCCGGTCTGTCTCCATCCGGGCCATCTCTGCGGCGATGCGCTCCCGATCCGCCTTCCGGTGTTCCTGGTCTCTCCGGGCGGCCTCGAGTTCCCGTGCGACCCGCACCAGCTCTGCCTGATTCTCCTTCAGCGCTGCCTCCACGCGGTTCAGCTCCTCCGGTAAGAAAGCCAGGACCATGAGCTCCTTCTGCAGCGCATGCACGTTCTCCTGCACAACACCTCCCTCTGCACTGAGGGATGCGATCTTCTCCTGCAGCACCGGGATCCGGTCCATCCCGGCTTTCAGTGCAAGGTATTCCCTGTGGGCCCGGTCTGCGTCAGCGATCTCCTTTTCGAGGCGCAGGTGTTCGCCCGGATCAAAGGCGAGCTGCGTGCGCTCCGCAGCGATCCCGGCCAGGTGCTCCCGGATTTTCTCCAGTTCCCTCTCCTGATCCAGAAGCCGGTTCCGGACCTCCGGGAGTGTCTTCACCCGTTCAGTGGCCGTCAGGTGTTGCTTCCACGCATCATCAAGCGAGTGCACCTCCTGCTCCAGGGCCTGTTTCGCGGACGGCTGGTATCCCAGACCTGCAATCTGCCCCTCCAGGTACTCCCTGCCGGAGAGCAGGCGGAGGCTCCGTTCCTGGATGGCATCCCATTCAGCCATGGCTTCTCCCAGAGGGGCACAGGTGTCCCGGAGACCCCGTGCATCACCCATCACCGCGTCCAGCGCGGCCAGTTCCTGTTCAGCCGTCTCCTGGGCCGCCGCTGTGGAGGCGACAGTCTGTGCAATCTCCTCCATCTCTCTCCCGAGTTCCGCGACCAGATCCCGGTACTTATCTCCGAGGGGCTGCCGGCAGGTGGGGCAGGCACCGTCCGCGCCCTGAGAACTGATATCAGCCAGCTGCCTTTCCCGCTCATTCTTCAGGCGGGTTGCCCCCTCCCGGTCAGCCCTGAGATCCGCTGCCGTTCCGAGAAGATCCCGGCGCCTCCCCTCCAGTGACGCGATGAGGGTATCCGGATCCACTGTTCCACCTCCCGGCTCAGTCCAGGGACCGGCGATGGCAACGAGCCGCTCCCCGGCTGCCTTCATCCTCTCGATGCGGCCGTGGAGGTCAGCCCCCCGTTTCCCCTCAGCGGCCAGCTCCCCCTCCACCCTGGTAATCTGAACCTGCAGGTCGTGGTACTTTGCTTCCTTCCCGGCAAGGGCTGCCAGCTGTGCCTGCATTTCGGTGCGCCGTGCCATCACAGGGGCCAGCTCCCCGAGGAGAGCCTGATCCCGTTCCCGGAGGTCCCGCTCTATTTTCAGGCGTTCCAGTTCCTTCCCGATCTTCTCCTGCTGGCTGCCCTCCAACTTCTCTTCTGCAGCGAGTTCATTGAACCGCCGGGCCCTCCCCGTACTGGCATCATGCCGTTCCCGGAGCGCAGGGAACTCCGCCTCCCGTGCCGAGAGTATCTGGAACTCCCGCCGTTTCGACCCGATGGCTGCCATCTCCTCCTGCACCCGGCCCAGTTCCTGCCGGATCCGCCCGCCTTCCGCCTCCGCCGCGGTGATCCTGGACCGTATCAGCAGGTCCTGCTCCTTCCTCTGCTGCCGGGCCCGGAGGTCCGCCTCCAGCGCAGCACGACGTGCATCCAGGGCGGTCTGTTCCTCCTCCCGCGCCCGGATGCGATCTGCGAGCGCTGCGATGGCTGCATCGGCCTCCCCCTGCCGCCGGAGGAGGACCTCCGGATCCGTTCCCTGCAGCCGGCCCTCCAGGAGTGTGGCCCGCCTCTCCGCCTCCGCCATCTCCCGGTGCAGGGTCTCCCCACCCCTGTCCTTCAGGGCATCCACACCGAGGACCTTCCGGAACCAGGCCTTCCGGGAGCCAGGGGTGGCATCCAGCAGCGCTGCGAGATCCTTCTGGGCAGAGAAGATCGTGTGCATGAAATCCCGGGGCCCCATCTGCAGGATGCTCCGGATCTTCTCATCCACATCGGTGACGCCCTTCGCCAGGAGCTTCGGGCCGTGGTTCAATTGCGCGGTGTGCTGGGTCCTGGGTCCCAGGGTCCGCACCACCGTGTACTCCTCACCCCGCACCGATAACTCCAGCCTGACCTCGGCCCGATCCCGGGGGCCCGCCGATGCCCGGACGATGTGTTTCTTGTCAAGGCCGGTGTTCTCCACTCCATAGAGCGCAAAGAGCACGGCATCGACGATGGTGCTCTTCCCGGCACCGTTGTTCCCCAGGATGCCGGTGATGCCGTCACGGAAGAACACCTCCTGGTCCCGGTACCGCTTGAAGTTCCGGAGGTGGAGCCTAACGAGATGCATCCTCCTCCCCTTCCCCGGCCATCACCTGCCGGATCACCGCCGATCCCTTCTCCAGCACATACCGGTGCTGCCGTTCAGGCAGCTGCTGAGCCTGCAGGTACTCGCCGAAGAGGTCCACATAGTTGACGCCCCGGAGGTCATGCCGTTCTGTGAGGGGCGTCCCGTCTCCCGCGGCCTTCACCTGGATCCTGAGATCCAGGAGCCGCTCCCGGGCTTCCCGGAGGATACCCTGGTCCATCGCCTGGAGCGTCTTCCGGTCCGCCCCCGTGAGCGTCACCATCGCCATGGGAGGCTCCTCCCCGAACCTGATACCCTCGACGTGAGCTGCAATCGCCTCCCCCACCTGGCGGGGGGAGATATCGCCGCACTCCACCTCCCCCAGGTCCACCATCGGGGTACGAGGCAGCTCCAGGGGCTCCACCGTTCCGCGGGCCAGGTCCGTGACGAGGGCGCCCTTACCGTCATGGATCTCGCCGTAACTGCAGTACTCCTGGGATCCGCAGTACCAGGCCCTTTCCGCCACCTGCCGGCGCCCGTGGAAATGGCCCAGGGCGATGTAGTCGAAGTCAGGGGAGAGCATGGTGGAATCGATCTCGTGCTCCATGACGGTGTTCAGCCGGTAATCCCGCAGGGTGGTGGCGAGGCCATGGGTCACGAGCACGTTCCGGCCGTTTCTCAGGGATTCGATCCGGTCGAACTCCTCCCGGTACTGGTCCGCCTGGAGCAGGTTCGGGATCAGGTGGAACCGGGTATCCCCCAGGTCCACCGGTTCGTACCGGTACCGGTACGCGGCATGGAGTGGGGCGGCATGATAGTTGAGTACCTCGAAGGGCGAGGCGGTGTAGCGGGACTTGGCCATGTCGTGGTTGCCCGCGATGACCACAAGGGGGATACCGGCATTTCCCAGCCGACTGAGGGCCTCCAGCGCCGTGGTGTAGGCCATCGTCTTGGGCTTCACCGAGTGGAAGATGTCGCCGGCATGGACGACGGCATCGGGACGGATCGCAATGATCCGGTCAATCCCTTCCAGGAAATGCCGGTAGATCTGTTTCTCCCGGAGGTTCATGCCGGTCTCCGGGTCCAGCCGGTGGAATGCCGACAGGCCCAGGTGGGAGTCGGCACAGTGAACGATCCTCATCCCTGACACCCCCTCGGTGGGCATTTTCTGGATAAAGGTGCACCGCATGCGGGGCGAAGATGACGGGGGTGCAGGGTCACCATCTATCTATATTCCCGTATCCGATATTAGTATGGTGATGGGAGTGTCCAGGCGGGCGGTGGAGGCGGTATTCCAGTCCCTCTTTCTCCTTACGGACCTGCGGGTGCTCCTGCGCAGCACCGCGCCGGATCACCGGCTCGATGAGGCGCAGCGGGCCGGGGTCCGGGACCGGATCGCAGCGTTGCGGCGCGAGGTGGATGCCATCGAGCAGGAGCTGCTGAAATGAAGCTCTGCGGGGAGATCGAGGTCCGGGACCGGGAGGAGACCCTGATCAACCTGGACCCGATCCAGTCGGGGGGCCGTCTCACCGCGGAGGCCATGAAGGCCGTCATCGCCTACGGTGACGGCTACTCCGTCTGCGACGCCTGCGGGAAGCCCTTCCGCCTTGACACCATCAAGAAACCGCCACTGGATGCCTTCCACCGGGACCTGGCAGCCTTCGTGCACATGGACGTGGCCCGCGTCATGCCCGGGGCCCGGAGGGGGTTCCAGGCGGTGACCCACACGCTCGTCTCACCCGGCCAGCCGGTGATCCTCACGGCCCTCTCCCATTATACCGCGTTTCTTGCCGTTGAATCCGCCGGTGGCGTGCCCCGGGAGATCCCCATGGACGGGAACCACCGGATCACGGGTGAAGAGGCCGCGAAAACCCTGGAGGCGGTGACCCGGGAGTCCGGCTCCCCTCCCCCGCTCCTCATGGTGGACCACTTCGACTACCAGTACGGGAACGAGCACCAGGTCCGGGAGATCGCGAAGGCGGCAGGGCAGTATGATGTCCCGGTGCTGTACAACGGGGCTTACTCGGTGGGGATCCTGCCCGTGGACGGAGAAGCCCTTGGCGTGGACTTCGTGGTGGGTTCAGGGCACAAGTCCATGGCCGCTCCGGCGCCGTCGGGGATGCTGGCTACCACTTCGGAGTATGCCGGGAAGATCTTCCGCACCACCGGGATCCGGGGGGACCGGACCAACCGGACCTTCGGGGTGAAAGAGGTGGAGATGATGGGCTGCACCCTGATGGGGGCCACGGTGATGGGCATGATGGCTTCCTTCCCCCACGTGAGGGAGCGGGTGAACCGGTGGCAGGAGGAACTGGAGAACGCCCGGCTGGTCGCTCGCGCCCTCTCCTCCATCAGCGGCACTGCCATTCTCTCCGAGGTGCCCCGCCGGCACACCCTGACCCGGGCTGATACCCTCGGCTCCTTTGACGTGGTCGCCCGGACGCACAAGAAGAAGGGATTCTTCCTGACCTCAGCCCTGAAGGAGCGGGGCATCGGCGGCCTCTTCCCGGGCGCAACGAGGGTCTGGAAGTACAACACCTACGGCCTGACACGACGGCAGGCAGAGCATGTCGCCGCCTCCTTCCGGGAGATCGCGAAGGAGAACGGGATCGCGGTGATGTGATAAACCGAAGAGGAGATCGTCGGGAGTATCAGTCACCGGTTCCTGGCAATATCGGGCTTGGAGCCACTATCCTCTTTCGGGGGTGGGACCGGGCGGGGGATTGCACCCCCCTCCCGTCGCCCTCCCCCCGCGTGAGGATGGTTGCCCCAGGAACCTGTCCCCCATTGAAGGAACTTTGTTTCCGAAATATCCCTCGAGTGATCCCGGTGAATTGATCGACGGACCTTTCGGTGTCAGCGGATCCTGCTCGTCTCCCCGTTGAGGGCCCGGTACCGCTGCGCCGTGGCCAGAATCTCCTCAACGAGAGAGGAAAGATCCAGCTCCCTCTCCTTCTCCCGGATTACCTCGTCCCTCGCTGCGGTGGAGGGATACCGGGGGACCGCCAGGCACCCGGTCTCCCCCTGCGCCTCATCGAAGGTGCCAATCTTCCGGGCCAGCTGTACGATCTCGGATTTGTCGTGGCCGATGAGGGGGCGCAGCACCGGCACCGATGCAGCTCCTGCGATCACCGAGAGGTTCCGGAGCGTCTGGGATGCCACCTGGCCGAGGTTCTCGCCGGTAACCACCGCGTCGGTACCCTCCGGTAAGGCCAGCGCGGATGCCGTGCGGAACATGAACCGCTTGCAGAGCACGCACCGGTACCTGGGCTCCTTCATCCCCACCAGCCGGTCGTAGACCGGTTCCATATCAGCCACCACCAGCTCCAGGGGCATCCCGGGACTCCAGCGGGAGAGGACACCATGGTGGCGATGCACGGCGGGGAGCAGGTCCTTCCCTGCCCACCGGCCCCCCGCCATGTGGAGGAGCGTCGCTGTGCACCCCCGGCGCATCATCAGCCAGGTGGCCACCGGGGAGTCAATGCCACCGGAGAAGAGGGCGAGGACCTTTCCCTGCGTACCACCGGGGAGGCCGCCGGGGCCATCGATGCGGCTGTCGTACACGAGACCCCCGAACTCCCTGGCTTCAACGAAGATCTCGTAATCCGGGTGGTCCAGATCCACCCGTATTCCTTCGGTACCGGAAAGTATCCGGGCTCCTACGGATGCTGCCAGCTGCTGGCTGGTGAACCCGGGCACTCCGGACCTCCGTGCCCGCACGGCGAAGGACATCCCATCCTTCAGGCACCGGCCGGCGCGTTCAGCCGCCACCTCTGCGATGGCATCAACGGATGCATCGGTGACCGTGACCACCGAGACCCCGACCACGCCGAAGACCCGTGAGGCTGCATCTGCGATCTGACGGGGATCTTCACCGTGGACCAGAATCCTGCCACGGTGCACTTCGATCCTATGAGTGAGGAATGCCGCTTCCAGGGCAGAGTTGATGTTCCGGGTGAGCGCCGCGATGAACCGTTTCATCACCGGTGCACTCTTCAGGAAGAGCTCCCCGTACCGGACCATCACCGCTTCTGTCATTGTATTCGCCCCCCCTTCGCCGGTGGATCCCTGCACCCTGTCTAATGAGACTTCTTCTTGACCTTTTGGGCTTTCGTGAAGCACTCCATCGCTTCGTCGGTGCGCCGGAGCTTGACGAGCGTGTTTCCCTTGTTGATCCAGGCCTGGCAGGATTTGGGATCAAACCGGAGCGCCGTGTTGTAACATTCCAGCGCCTCCTCGTTCTTTCCCACGGCCTTCAGCTCGTTGCACTTCCCCAGCCAGAGGGTCGCATTCTCCGGGTCGGTCTCCAGCAGCTCCTCGAAACATTCGATGGCCTCGTCGTGCCGGCCTGCCTTCGCATGCTCCTCGCACCGGGTGATCACGGACGTCTTCTTCCCGGACTCCGTTCCCATGTGGGATGCATTGCCCTTTCGGGATGATGAACATGATGATGTCGCCGGCCGCTCACGCACTTTGGGGGATCAAACGGGGAGAAGTGCTCATGAAACGCTCCGGGGGGACCGTCCCCCGGCCATGCGGGTGCCCCCTGAGTGAGGATGGGTCGATCTTCGCTTTCCCCGGACTTTGCTGCGGGAGGGTGTCTGGACATGGTGCGGGAGGGGGCCAGGCCCACCCGGCCCCTCCCCAGTGAGGATAGAACGCCATGTCGGTGTTTCGCCGAATTTCCTCCAATCCGGAACACCGGCGGGGGGTGCCCACGCGGCGGGGGCGGCGAGCCCCCGAGAGCGTCCCACCAGACGTATTCAATGATCCCATGCACCGCAAATCAGAATGAGAAAAAGAACTGAAGACGGATGGGCTTGAGCGGATTCGAACCGCTGATCCCCGCCTTGTAAAGGCGGTATCCTAACCAGCTAGACCACAAGCCCGGGATCAAGGGTGGACATCGGCACCTCATAACAGTAACGCTGCGACTCATCTGAAGAAAGAGCCCGCACTCGCGATGGGAGAAACAGATCCGTCCCCAATCCCCGTCAACCGTGGGGGGCCGCCCACGCGGCGGGGGGCGGAGCCCCCCACAGGAGCATCTCACCAGAACAATAGGATTGTCCCCTTGAACTCACCACGAAAAGAAAAAAGATGATTCCACAGGGGTCAGGCGAGGCCGAAGGACTTCAGGGTGACCTCGGGGTTCAGAGCGCCCACGTGGTACACGACGCCCTCGGAGAGCTCGTTGATGACCACTTCTGCGGGGGAGAACAGGGAGGTGTCGATCTGGTAGAAGTCGAACTTGGCCTCCTTGAAGATCTCGTAGAAAGGTTTCCCGTAGCCCTTGGACTTGTTGGACGGGATCCTCTCCAGGTAATCCTTGATGTCGGGGGCCTTCATGGTCAGGTAGATGGACCCGTGATAGATGGTGGCATCGTTGGTGGACCCCATCGCCTTCGTGGCGTCCTTCTTCACCGGGGCGATGGGTGCCGTGCCGATGCCGGAGATGACCTTCCGGGTATCAAAGCCCAGCTCGTTCAGCTTGTAGATGGCGGTCTCGACGCAGCGGCCGGCCACCTGGATGGATCCCACGATGGAGGCGGTCGGGGCCACGACGGCACAGACGTTGCAGGCCTCCACCTCGCACTCCTCGGCGATCTTCTCCATCACTTCGCCGTTGGGGAGGTGGTCGCTCTCCAGGCAGATCACCGCGTACTCGAAGTCATCCTCGTAATCGATGACCTCGAAGGTGTGCTTGGGTTTCAGGGAGAGGGCCCGGGCCGGCCCGCTGCCCATGGCAAAGTAGTTGCCAACCTTCACTGTCCACCCCGCCTTCTGGGCCCCCAGGCAGGCGATGGACGGGAAATCCGTCCGGACCTCGATGAACGGCAGCGGGATGTTCTTGATCTTCCCCATCGTCGTGGTGACCTCGGCAAGTCCCCCCATGCAGATCTCGGTGAACATCTCTCCTGCCCGGTAGCCGCCCCGCGTGGAAATACCGCAGTCCACGATGCGGGCCCCGTTGTCCAGCTGATGGAACACCGCGTTGAACTCCTCCGGGTATTCCGCCAGTTCCTCAAAGAGGTTTAACGCCATCTCATTGACACTGAGCACCATGAAAATCCCAGCATCAGAAACAATGGAGGAGAGATATGATAAGGATTGTTTTTCGGATCGTCGCACCGCCCTCACAGATCTGGAAAACCACCGCAGGACCACACCAGCACCCTTTGCTTGGCAAATGTTTATGGGTTTACAGTTCCGCACCGCGACCCATCCGGAATGCGGTCGGCCTGTGCGTGACCAACCGATGATCTTCCCGCCTTCCCCTGGAGATTCGCGCGTCCCATCATCCCGTGGGGAACATGAAATTCCGAAG
>JAJRDF010000031.1 GCA_028678555.1 Methanomicrobiales archaeon | reverse complement strand
ATCCTCTCGCGGGGGTGGGACCGGGAGGGGGCATTCGCCCCCTCCCGTCATCATGCCAATGCAGGGAGTCGCCACTCATCTCTGCATCCGTTCAGTGAATAAATCGGGATAAAAAAAGGTTCAGAGGTAGGGGTTCCGCAGGGCCTTGTTGACTCCGAAGGTTGCCCGCTCCTCGACCGTCTTCTTGTTCTTGGATATCTTCTCGTTGGCGAGCTTGGTGACAAGCTCGAGACCGGGCTTCACCTGCTCAATGGGCTTCGTCTCGAAGCAGCCGGCGGCGATGGCCTTGTTCCAGGTCTCCTCGCCCTTCTTGGTGCGGATGAAGACCGTGGACCAGCCGTCGGGGCTGCCGACGGACCCGGTGGAGATGTCCCCCAGGTTGGCCACGTAGTCCAGGCAGACATGGCAGCCGGGCTGCTCGTACTTGTGGGTGACCTTGAGCGGCAGAGCCACCGACGCACCCCTCTCGGTGATCACCGTGAACTTGCCCTTCCCGATCTCCATCTTCTTCGTTGCCTGGAGCTTCGTTCCCGCGTGGTCCTCCACGATCATCTGGATGGACTTGTACGGGAAGTTCTCCATGCAGAAGATGCCGACTGCGAGGGCCACCTTGTCGGGCACGTCCCGCATGCCTACGGGGTAGAGCTGCGCCTTGCGCACTGCCTGCATCTGGCAGGGGGTGCCAACGATCCCGACCTTGTCCATACCAAAGGACCGGGTCGCCTCCTTGAGCCAGGAGACCTGCGGGCTGATGTTGTACTTGGTCCCGCGGGCCGAGAGGAGCTCCTCCCGGGTCGTTGCGATGAACGGGCGTGGCTGCCAGGGCCGGGCCCCGGGTCCTGCGACAATGGCGCCGTCGATGATTCCCTTCTCCAGCGCGAACGCGAAGAGCTGGGTGACGATGCCGCCGTCCTGTGCCTTCCCCATGATCTCCTTGTCCGTGGACCGGGCCGACACGCATACCTTGTATTTGCCGAGTTCAGTTCCCATTGTCATCACCTCACTTCATGGCTCCGTCAATGAGTTCCAGGATACCCTCGAACTCGTCCATCACTTCGAAGTTGTAGAACGACCTCGGGCACTGCCCGTAGCACGCCCCGCACTTGATGCAGAGGTCGCGCTGGCCCTGGGGCTTCCCGAACTCGTGGGTGATGGCCCGGACCGGGCAGGCCGCCGCGCACGAGCCACAGCCCATGCAGAGCCCCTGGTTGATGACGTCGTTCATCAGGTCACAGAAGCACGCGGTGGTGCCGCGCTTGGCAAGCGCCATCAGCGGCTTCAGGTACTTCCCGGCGAGAGCCTTCTGCTCCTCGGTGCCGCGCAGCAGCAGGTACGCCATCACACAGACGTTCCGGATCAATTGCGGCGTCGGGGCACAGCCCGGTATCACCACATCCACGTCGATAAGGTTCCCGATGGGCAGGAAGGACTCGTGCTGGGGCTGGTTGACCTGGCCTCCCCGGGCGAACCGGGTGATGTTGCCGTAGGACGCACAGCCGCCGACCGCGACCACGACCTTGGCCTTCTTGCGCGTGGTCTTGATGTCCTCCACCGATTCATGGTCCTGGATACAGACCGACCCCTCGACAAGGGCCACATCCATCTCCGGGATGTGGCGGACATCGGCGAGGGTGAGGCCGTACACAAGGTCCGCGTAATCATCCAGGATCTTTACCAGTCCCAGATAGTTGTCTGCGAGGGACACGAGGCACCCGGTGCAGCCACTCATGTGCACATGTCCCACCGTGATCTTGTTTGCCACAGGTTTCTCCTCCTTTCTTGGTTCTGCCTTTTTCTCCGTCTTCACCTCAGCGGGTTTGGCAGCCGGTTTCGGCTCTTCCCCCGTGAGTGTCTTCTTGAAGGATTGCAACAGTCCCATACTCCACACCTATCTCCTCCAGTATTGCGGATACTGCCTTCGGAACTGCCTGCTTCACCTCGTCGGTGAGCCCGATCTCCATCTCCGGTGCAGAGACGTGCTTCTTCTGGCAGCAGAGGATCCGGACATTGATCTCGTCCCTGATCCGCTGCAGCGGTTCTGTGAGATCCCACGAGTGGGCGTCCCGGTAGCTGCCGGGCGGGAGCTCTTCAACCGAGAGCCACCTGAGCTCTCCGGGCTTTCCCCCGAAGTCCGCGATGTCGACCACCACCAGTTTCTTTGTCTGGGCTGGATCGAGCATCGTAAAGACAAAATGGGGGCCGCCCAGCCCGGCATCGATCACCTTGACCGATGCAGGCAGGGCGAGGGCCCTGAGACTCTCCACCACTGCGGGTCCGAACCCGTCATCTGCGTAGAGCGGGTTTCCGCACCCGGTGATCACGATCTCGGGATACAGGTGTTCCATCAGGCTCACTGGATGAGTTTCTGTGCCACAATCCTGTTGTCGTCGTCCACCACGATCATGTGGGTTGCACATGATACGCAGGGGTCATACCCGCGCACGACCAGTTCTGCCAGCTGCCAGGGTGCACCGGTGAGCGCCCGGCTGCAGGTGGGGAAGTTCCAGGTGGTGGGTACCAGCATCTCATACCACTGCACGCGGCCGTCCTTGACCCGGGCCAGGTGCACATCCGTGCCCCGCGGGGCCTCGTTGGCGGCCCATCCCATGGAGCCGTCGCCCTGCGGGATGGGGTCAGCGAGGACCTTCCCGGAGGTGTTCAGCGCGTCCAGGGACTTGAGGATTGCATAGATGCAGTCCACGTACTCCAGCTGGCGGGCGATGTGCTGGCCGACGGTGCCCTTCTCGTCGTATCCCTTGAATTTCACCAGACGGGCCCGGGGGCCGACCTCAACCGGCTGTCCGTCGTAGGTCGGGACACCGGTGCAGGCCTCCATCTGGGGGTTGGCCTTGCCGCCCTTCTTGGTGGTGCCTCCGATCGGGTAGGACGGGTCCTCGAAGTCGATCTCCATCTCACCCATGTACCAGTCCCAGGGACGGGACTCGGCCCACCGCTGGGGCTGCCAGGTGGGGTACTCGGCCAGGCTGTTGGTCCCGTACATCGGGTCCACGGCCATGTAGCCCTGGTTGTGGTACCCGAGTTCCTTGGGCATGGGAACCTTGGCGTTGCCGACAACGCAATAGTCACGCTTCTGGAAGTTGCGCAGGATCGCGATCATGAACTCCATCTGATCAGTAGCGAGCTGTCGTCCTTCCTTCGCCAGGTCAAACATCTTCATCCTGGCCCGCTCGGTGACGTTGCGGTACATGCCCCCGACCCTCGGGTTGGACGGGTGGACCGCTTCGCCGCCTGCGATCTCGCCGATGGTCTGACCGATCTCGCGGAGCCGGATGATCCGGGCTGCCACGCTCCGGACCGGCTCCACCTTGGCGAACGGGTTGATCTTGGTGTCCGTTCCCGGCAGGTAGAAGTCGGGGAGGATCAGGATGTTGTGCAGGGCGATGCTGTGAAGCCGGTTGGCTGCGTGCAGGATGACCCTCAGGTGTTTTGCATCCTGGGGGATCTCGCACTTGATGGAGGCCTCCATGGCTTCGATGCCCGCGAGGGTATGGGCGATCGGACAGATGCCGCAGACCCGGGAGGCAATCTTGGGGACCTGGTCCATCGTCTTCCCGATGGCCAGCTTTTCAACCCCACGGACAGGCGTGATCGAAAGCCAGTCGCCCCGTTCCACGATCCCCTGATCGTTGATCTTGAGAACGAGCTTGGAGTGGCCCTCGTGCCTGGTGGTTGGAGAGATCTCTACAACTTTCGACAATGATATCGCCTCGTCTAAATGCTCACGTGTTCATCTGGCGTTACTGTGGTTGGTGCGCACCCTGTGCACTATCCGTACAAAACCATGTACGCAAACACAAGCTTCCCGCTGACGTTAAATATAGTTATCGTTCTGTTCCACTCCGTCAGGAAATGGCCCTTCTGTGCACCTGTCCATTCCGGGATGGATACCGGTTGTGTGATGCGGGATCTCATGCTCCCTTCCACTTCTGTCATCACCGGTGACCGGGATGCGGTCCCCTCCCATTCCGCTGCGTTCCGGGCCTTATCCGGATTTGCTGAAAAATTACCCTATAATTTACGTGAAATACGATCTATTCCATGAGAAACATATCAGAATTCTTTAATACTATTTTGGAGAATAATCTGGTGGAGATTCAGGATGCGGACTCCGGGACTGCTCTTCTTCACCATACTTCTCCTCTGCCCCCTGGTGGCGGGGGCCGGGGTGGCGGACGATATCGGCGGGGATGTGGGGTACTACCAGATTGATTCAGTTCCTTCCGGCGGCGACGTCCACTTCGACGGCCAGTACCGGGGGACCACGCCGGTCACCGTGGAGGTGTACAGCACCTCATCCCCGGGGCACACGGTGAGCGTCTCCCTGGAGGGGTACCGGACCTGGACCCAGACCCTCCCCGGAAATCCTGCGTCCGGTGAGACGGTGCCGGTGACCGCCACCCTGGAGCCCCTGGAGCAGTACGGTTCCATCTATGTCACCACCACGCCGACAGGAGCGGCCATCTACCTGAACGGGAACTACCGCGGCACCGCTCCCCTCACCATTCCGACTGTCCGCCCCGGCACGTACGCGATCGAAGCGGATCTGGAGGGCTACGAGAGTGTCGTTGTCTCCGGAACGGTCACGGCCGGCCAGCAGCTCACCGAGTATTTCCCCCTGAAGAAGATCATCCGGGCCGGATCGATCACCGTCATCTCTGATCCCGTGACGGCCTATGTGTACATGGACGGGGACTACCAGGGGCGGACCCCCCTCACCCTCCCCAAAGTCCCCCCGGGGACCCACACGCTGGAGCTGGATGCCGGCAACTACCACGACTGGAAGACCACCGTGACCGTGGCCGAGGGTTCGGACCAGACCGTCCGGGCGACCCTCTCCCCCATCCCCTCCTCCACCACCGGCTGGATCCAGGTGGCGTCCACGCCCCCGGGGGCCACCATCCGGATGGACGGGGTGGTCCAGGGCCAGACACCCCCGTCCGGGGTATTCACCATCCCGAATGTCCCCGCCGGAGACCACCTCCTCTCCCTCCAGCTCCCGGGGTTCCAGGACTACGCGACCACGGTGAACGTCCGGGCCGGCACCACCTCCCACGTGAACGCCCCGCTCCAGTCGGCACCGGTCACCACCCCGGTTCCCGAGGGGGGCGGGATCTCGGTCTCGTCCCTGCCCTCCGGCGGGAACGTCTTTGTGGATAACGTGTACCGGGGGGTCACCCCGGTCACCCTGTCGGGAATATCCTCGGGAACCCACATGATCCGGGTACAGCTGCCGGGGTACCGGGACTTCTCCATGGAGGTGCAGGTGGTCAGCGGAACCACGACGCCGGTGACGGCCTCGCTGGAAATGATCGCAACACCGGTTCCCACCCGGAGCGGCGTCCCACCCTTCGCGGCAGCGGCCGGGGTCATCCTCGCGGGTGTGCTCCTCTTCCTGATCTGGCGGACCCGGTAATCCCCTGTTTTTGCTGAGACCCCGGGAGACCCCGCTGCCCCTGCACACGTGCCGAAGGGGAGCCGATCCCGATGATATCCCCGACCCCGCCGTGTCCGGGGAGACGGGGGAAGGAGCCGGGGATTCCCAGGCCCAGAAGGATTCTCCAGCAGGGCCACCCGGGCCGGGTCACGCCGGCGGGGCAGGTGGGGAGGAGCGGGCACACGCAGAGGGAATGGAGATTTCAAACCGGGCGCCCTTCCCGTACTCCCCGGTCTCCCGGATCCCGATCCCGGTCAGGGAAAGGATCTCCCGGGTCAGGAAGAGCCCGAGACCTGTGCCCTTTCCCACGCCGTAGGCAAAGATCCGCTCCTTCTGATCCTCCGGCACCCCGGTCCCGTTATCGGAATAGAGGATCACCGGTCCCCGCGGGCTTTCTGTCCGGGTGAGGGTGATGCGCGAGAGGCCGTTTCCTCCGTGCCGGAGGCTGTTGTCCACCAGGTTGTAGAAGACCTTCCCGAGCAGCATGTCCGCAGAGAGGAAGAGGCCCTCCAGCTGGATCTCCACCGCCACGCCCGGGGACCAGAGGAGGGCGGTGGAGGCGGTGGCCACCTCCTGGGCAGACTGCCACTGCGGCCCCTGGATGCCCAGCTCCTGGTAGTCCCTGGTGAATTCGATCTGCTGCCGGATCCGGTACGTGGTCTTCTCGATCTTCCCGAGAAGGGATGCAATCTCCGCGGGTTCGCTGCTCTCCTGCAGGAGAGCCGTGTACCCCATGAGGGCAGTGACCGTATTGAGGATGTCATGCCGGGTGATGCCGTTCAGGAGCATGATCTTCCGGTTCGCGGCCTGGAGTGCCTCCTCCATCCGCTTCCTCTCCGTGATATCCAGGGCAAGGCCGCGGAGCCCCACGGGTTTCCCGTCCCGGATGATGGGGGATGCGTAGGTCATCATCGTGAACCGCGTGCCATCCTTCTTGATGGCGGTGTACTCGGCCGCCACCGCACTTCTCACCCCGTGCAGGGATCCCATGAAGTTCTGGATCGCCTTCTCACGCTCTTCCGGCGAGATAACCCGGAAGATGGGGAATGGCTGGAGGAAGTCCTCCGGTGTGTATCCAAACCATTCGATGCTGGGCCGGTTGGCAAAGGTGAGGATCCCCTGCGCGTCCGTTTCATAGACCGCCTGGGGAAGGAGCTCGGAGAACTCCTTGAACCGCTGTTCGCTCTCCCTCAGGGATGCAGCGGCCTCCAGGCTGTCCGGGAGCCTGTTGCCGACAATCACCATGAGGATCATGTCGCCGATGGCAAGACGGGATACTGAGAGGGAGAGGGCTGTCCTACCGCCCGATCCTCCCGCCAGGTGCACGATGGCGTCAAAGGGACCGGTGTCAGGAAGCGCGCTGATGCGCTTCCCCATATCCAGCCGCTCCTCTTCTTCCACGAGCGAGAGGAGCTGGGTGCCTCCCAGCTCCGGGGCGGAGAGCCCCAGGAGTCCCTCGCACCCCCGGTTCCACCCTGCGAGGTGCCCGTGGCTGTCGCAGAGAAGGACAAGTCCGGGGAGATCGCGGATCAGCCCTGCCAGGGATTCAGGAAGGAGGCCCCGTCGATCCTGCCCCGTTTTCACGGGATCCGGAACGGCTGGGGCCGAGGTGCCTGCCCCGGCCCCTCCCGGCGAATGCGGCGGGAGACCCTCGGTGGTGCAGATACCGGTTCCTGATTGTCCCCTGTTTCCTGATGGATTGTGCATGAGGTACTCCTCCGGGCATCCCCACGCAGGGAGCGGCCCGGTCCTCCAGCAGCGGACCCGGGGTCCGCCACCTGTTAATCATTAATTCTTCTAACTAATAGATAAAGATAACTAAATAGAATTAGCTCTATAATAGTTGAGAAAATGGTTTAAACATATAATAATATTTTGAATGGTGATATCTCCCCAATACATCGTTCTTATCATCAGGGGGCCTCGCCTCTCCGGATATCAGTTCCACTCTCCGGCGGTCATCCGTGCAGGATACGAGAGGGGGGGCCCCGACAGGGGGGGTATTCTGCGGGGGGATGGGCTCTGCAGTGTTCCTTTAGAAGTTCTTGGGGGCCTGCAGCTCCCCCTCGATCTCTACCTTCAGCTCGGCGAGGGTGGCCTTCCGCTCGGCGTAGGCGTCGTGCTGGTGGATGGACTCCTCGTTGGTCTGCTTGATGGTGACCACTGCGTCGGCGGGGAGGTCTGAGAAGGCGGAGAGGACCTGCTTGGCCATCTCCCGGACGCAGTCCTCCACGAAACGGGGATTCTTGTGGGCTTCCATGACCACGAAGCTTTCGTCGCCCCGCTTCAGGAGCTCGAAGATCCGGGCAGACATGGACTCCTTCAGGATCTGGATGATCTTCTCCAGGCCGACGTGCTGGTCGTCGTCAGTCTCCACGCAGAGGAATCCCTTCCCCCTCTGGTTGTGGGTGGCCATGGGGATCTGGGAGAAGAACTTGTCGATCTTCTCCTGCGTCAGGCCGATCTCCTCCAGCACCGTCTGGGCCCGGTCCTTCATGATGTCCTGGGCGCAGGGGCAGGCGGTCATGCCCGTCACTTCCGCGCCGATGGCCTTCCGGACAAAGGGTTCGGAGTCGTTGCGGCGGGCAATGGCCCGCGCAAAGACGATCACGACCTCGTGGCAGGCGGTGTGTGAGACGGGGGTCTCCCGCTTCTGCATGAACTGGCTCCTCATCCGGACCTCGGTGCGGTCCGCGTACTCGTGCCGGTCCAGCAGCCGGCGCGCCACCGTGCTACAGAGTTCCTCCACCTCCTTCACCTCACCCTCAGTGGCCTTCTGCAGGACCTCGTCGATTACCTCGAAGTTTCGGGAGAGGTTGGCCCCCTTCAGGCTGGCGGGAAGGTCCACAAAGACATCGAAGGTGGAGATGAAGATCACCGGCCGCTTCCCGGGGCGTGCTACCTCCACCAGCTTCTGCACGTTCTTCACGCCGACCCGGGTCAGGTTGATGCAGATCTCGGGACGAGTGGCCTGGACATCGGGTAACGCCTGAGCATCCGGTAGAGCCATTGCAAAACTCCAAGTCAGATATCGTGTTCCTGAAAGTAAGTACCGGGAGGCGCCCCGGAACGGTTAGTTGTCTCTGTTTTCTCATATAATATTTATGTTCTCCTCCGCTGATAGTACCGGCCATGGACGGCACAATACCACGCTACTTTGACAAGGACGCGAACCTCAAGGTCCTCAAGGGAAAGACGATCGCGGTCATCGGGTACGGATCGCAGGGGCGGGGCCAGTCCCTGAACCTGCGGGACAGCGGTCTGGATGTGATCATCGGCCTCCGGCCCGGGAAGTCCTGGAAGAATGCCGAGGGCGACAAGTTCAAGGTCTACCCGGTGAAGGACGCGGTGAAGAAGGCAGACCTCGTCCAGATCCTGGTTCCCGATGAGCTCCAGGGCGGGGTGTACCGCTCTGAGATCCAGCCCCATCTGGAGAAGGGGATGACCCTCTCCTGTTCCCACGGGTTCAACATCCACTTCGGCCAGATCGTGCCGCCCCCCGACGTGGACGTGATCATGATCGCCCCCAAGGGACCCGGCGCCATGGTCCGGAGGACCTATGAGGAGGGGAAGGGGGTCCCTGCCCTGATCGCCATCCACCAGGATGCCACGGGGAAGGCGAAGGAGACGGCCCTCGCGTACGCGAAGGGGATTGGTGCCACCCGGGCCGTGGTCCTGGAGACCACCTTCCGTGAGGAGACCGAGACCGATCTCTTCGGCGAGCAGACGGTGCTCTGTGGGGGGATGACCTCCCTCATCAAGGCCGGGTTCGAGACGCTGGTGGATGCCGGCTATGCCCCCGAGATGGCATATCTCGAGGTCCTCCACGAGACGAAGCTGATCGTGGACCTTATCTACGAGGGCGGCTTCACGAAGATGCGCAGCGCCATCAGCAACACCGCCCAGTACGGTGACCTGACCCGGGGCCCCCGCGTCATCGGCCCCGAAGTGTACCAGGCGATGCAGGAGTGCCTGGAGGAGATCCAGAACGGCGAGTTCGCCCGGGAGTGGATGCTGGAGAACCAGGTGAACCGCCCCGTCTTCAACGCCCTCACGAAGGCTGACGAGGAGCACCTGATCGAGGACGTGGGGAAGGAGATCCGGGCCCTGATGCCTCAGTTCAAGAAGTAATTTCCCATATCCTTTTTTCCCGGGGTTCCTGCAGCCTTTCCGTGAAGCCGTGGCCCGCTCCCTCCCCTTGCGTGCCTGCGGCGAAACCTGATCATCGATTCCTGCTAGTTTTCCCGGGATGAGGGGTACTGGTGAGACGCTCTCGGGGACTCCGAGTCGGCTCCGCCCCCGCCGCGTGGGCACCCCCCGCCGGTTTCCCGTGAACCGGTGATCCTGCCCCCCCCACC
>JAJRDF010000147.1 GCA_028678555.1 Methanomicrobiales archaeon | reverse complement strand
TCGCGGGATCCGTGGAGGTCACCTGGGTCGGGGTGATGGTGCCTGAGGCCAGTTCAGCCCCGCCGAGGGTGGACCGGACGGAGACCTTAATGTTCCGGGTGGGGGAGCCCTTCTTCGCGAGGGCCACCGACACCTGGCTGATACCGGTCTCCGCCGCCTTCACGGTCTGGGCCTGCTGGTAGTAGACGGTGGAATACCCCAGGTAGGTATAGGTGGTGGAGGTCTCGCTCGTGATCACCAGGCCGTCAGGGACGGGCGTCGGCGTGGGGGTGGGAGTGGGGGAAGGGGTCGGGGTGGGTGTGGGGGTCGGGTCCACCACGACGGGGAGCCGGAGCTCGTAGGTGGCGGAGGCCGTGTTGCCCCGGTGCCACTGCACCTGCACCTGCGGCAGGTCCAGCCAGAACGGGTAGACCTGGCCGTTCACCCGGACCTTGAAGAAGTCCACGCAGCGGGTGTGGTCCCAGCCACCGATGGGCTCGGGGACCGAGAAGGGGTTGGCCCCCAGGCTGAACAGGCCGCTGGCATCCGTGGTCCCCTGGACGTCGACCGTGTTATCGATGTACTTGGGGTAGAAGTCCTTCGATGCCTCGACGATGTTCGGGTCGCCGGATCCTGACGGAACGCGGTCTGCCCGGTAGACCTGGACGGTCGCACCTGCCACCGGCCGGCCCAGGCTGTCCACCACCCGCAGGTTGTTCTGTGCCGGCATGTGGTTCGCGAGGTACCATCCCAGGCCGGCATGGGCGTTGTAGTTGGCCCAGCCGGGCTGGGGTCGATTGCCGGCCCACATGTTGAGCGCCGCCGCCTCCCACTCGGAGAAGACCGGGTCGCTGTTCATCATCGACGGGGAGTCGCTGTTCACGTGTACCATTGCGCCGTAGCCGGGGTACATCCGGGACCCGTTGTCGGCCAGCACCCCCATGGAGTGCCCGTGGATATTGAGTGCGTAGGAATCCACCAGGTACCGGGCATGGAGCATCTCGTGGAGCAGCGAGAGCTCCTGGTTGAAGGCATTGTTGCTGTTGTCGGAGAGGCGGTAGAAGTTATTGGGCAGGATGTCCTGCTCAAAGCCCCACATCATATCCACGGTCCGGTCCCGCTGGTCGGGGTGGTTGGTGGGCAGGCCTCCGGCCAGGGGGAGCGTATCGTCACCCACCACGATCACCTTGTCCAGGCGCCAGCGGTCCAGGATGCCGCTGGGAGAGGACGGGTAGACCGCTTCAGCCTGCAGGCGGTTGGCGAGAGCCATCTGCCGCTGGGCCCAGTCCTCCCAGCTGTTGGCCTCGTCGGCGATGCCGAACCGCTGGGTGAAGGCGTACTGGTTGTTGTTGAAGTAGTCGTACACCGACCGCTCCACCCAGAAGCCAACGAGGAGCGCGTTGATCCGGTCGGTCCGCAGGTTGTTCTGCTCCGACTTCTCGCGGATGGCGTTCTCCGGGTCGGCGAAGAACGAGACCCAGTGGTCCCCGTTCTGCCAGGTGTGGGAGAGGTTCACCATCGTCTCGGCACCGGCTGCGAGGGTGGGCCCGGTGCCACTCGAGACCTGCTGGCCGTCGATCCACCAGGAGAAAGCCCAGCCGGAGGCCGGGGCAGTGCCCCGGTTCCGGACATGGGCTGAGAGCGTCACCACGTCACCCGCGACCGGGCCGGTCTTTTCCGCCCGGAAGTCGTACCGCGGCGACTGGCTGATATAGGTTACGTCAATATCCGCCGTGGAGGTGTTGTCTCCCCGGAAAGAATTCACGGGGAGGGACGGGGCCGCTGCTGCGATGCCTGCACACGATACCAGAATGAGGACCAGAAGAAACGTGGTCGCTGCGAAGGGTCTGTGGACGGGATTCACTCCTATCACCGGAATTCGGTGTCACAGAATCTCTTCTCCTTGTATTTTAATGTTGCTAAATAAATTATAATTAAAAAAACATCTGTTTCAAAATTAAAAGGTAATTATTAGTTTTTAATCTTTCCCGGATCCGGGCGGATTTTCCGTCGCCGGTTAAGGATTTCCCTTTGATTTCCCGGGAAAAAGGAAGGGCGCCGTATCACCGCACCGGCACAAACTTGGTGCCGTAGTGGATGACCCCGCTTTCCCCATCGGCGCTGATCCGGCGGAAGACCGGGCGCACAGGAGTCCCTACCTGGATCTCGCCGGGTTCCGCCACCACCTGGGCGGTGAACCGGGGCCCCTCGTCCAGCTGGATGATGGCCAGCACATACGGGGTCTGGCGCTCGAACTGCTCACTCGCAGAGCGGATCACCGTGTGGGTGACCACCTTCCCCTTCCCCGGGAACCGGTACTCCTCGATCTTCCCTTCCCTGCGGCAGGATGGGCAGAAAGACCGGGGTGGGAAGAAATAGGTTCCGCAGGTCCCGCACCTTGTGCCGATCAGGTTATATCGCTGGGGGATCTTGCGCCAGAAACGTGCCACCGACATCTCAGATCGCCTCCAGGATATGGACGGCCACGGTGGCACCGGTCCCCCCCACGTTATGGGTCATCCCGATCTCCGCGCCCGGCACCTGCCGCTTCCCTGCCTCGCCCCGGAGCTGCTGGACCACCTCGCAGATCTGCTTGATCCCCGTGGCACCCACGGGGTGGCCGCAGGCCTTGAGGCCGCCGCTGGTATTCACCGGGAGATCCCCGTCAAGAGCCGTGATCCCTTCCTCGGTGAGCCTCCCGGCATCCCCCTTCCGGCAGAACCCCAGGTCCTCGATGGCACAGATCTCGGCAATGGTGAAGCAGTCGTGGACCTCGACGAGGTCGATGTCCCGGTGGGACAGGCCGGCGGAATCCAGGGCCCGCCGTCCCGCCGCCACCGTCGCATCCAGGCGGCTGATGTCGGCCCGGTCGTGCAGGCTGATGGTATCGGATGCCTGGGCCGAGGCCCGGACCTTCACGAACCGGTCCGTAAACTCCCGTGCCCTCTCCAGCGGGGCCACGATCACCGCCGCCGCCCCGTCGGTGATGGGAGAGCAGTCAAAGAGCCGGAGGGGGTCGGCGACGAGAGAGGATCGGATCACCGTCTCCACCGTGATCTCCTGCTGGAACTGGGCGATGGGGTTCCTCGCCCCGTTGAAGTGGTTCTTCACCGCCACCTGGGCCAGCTGCTCCCGGGTCAGGGGATAGCGGTGCATGTAATCCGTGGCGATCATGGCATAGAGGCCCGGGAAGGTGGCCCCGACGAATCCCTCCCACTCACGGTCCGCGGCGCCGGCCAGGGTATCCACGCTCACCCCCGTGCCCACGTCCGTCATCTTCTCCACGCCCGCCGCCACCACCACGTCCTCCATGCCGCTGGCCACCGCGATGACCGCCTGCCGGAAGGAGAGGCCGCCGGAAGCGCAGGCCGCCTCCACCCGGGTGGCGGGGATATGCCGGGTGGCCATGCCCGAGTAGTCGGCGATCAGGGCGCCAATGTGTTCCTGTTCAATGAACCGCCCGGCGCTCATGTTGCCCACGTACATGGCGTCGATCTGTTCACCCGAGAGCCCCGCGTCTTCCAGGGCGAGAGCCCCTGCCTGGATGAAGAGGTCCCGGAAGGACGACCCCCAGTGCTCCCCGAAGACGGTACACCCGATCCGATCACTGCCACGTCTCTCATTGCTGCATCACGATCTTTCCCTTGTGTTTCGCGTACTGTGCATAGTCCAGGTACACGGGGTCCTTCAGCAGCTCCTCCACCGTCGGTGCCGCCGCCCTGCGGAAGAGGTCCGGTGACTCGATGGCGTCGGTGACCTGGATGTCAAAGGAGTCGCTCCCGGCACCCGAGCCGAAGGAGGTGACAAAGATCCGGTCGCCTGCCGCTGCCACGTCCAGGGTCGCGGCAAGGGCGATCATGGAGGAGCCGGAGTAGGTGTTCCCGAGGCGCGGCACCACCAGGCCGGGCCGGATCTGGGCATCGGTGAATCCCAGCAGCTGCGCCACCCGGCGGGGGAACTTGGCGTTGGGCTGGTGGAAGACCGCGTACGTGTAATCTTCCGGGGATGTTCCCATCTGCGAGAGGAGCAGCTTCGCGGCTCCCTGCACGTGCCGGAAGTAGCCGGGATCCCCGGTGAACCTCCCCCCGTGCCGGGGGTAATCCTGGCCCTCCCTCCGCCAGAAATCCGGGGTATCGGTGGTGAAGGAGCAGGTGCGATGGATGACGGCGATGGGGTCCTCATTCCCGATGAGGAACGCCGCACCCCCTGCCGCGGCGGTATACTCCAGGGCATCGCCGGGGGCCCCCTGGGCCACGTCCGAGCCGATGGCAAACCCGGTAGGGACGATCCCGCTCTGGACGAGACCCATGCAGGTCTGGATTCCGGCGGTCCCGGCCTTGCAGGCAAACTCGAAGTCGGCGGCCGTCATGTGCGGTGTCGCGCCGATGGCCTCCCCCACGGTGCACGCCGTCGGCTTCACGGCATAGGGATGCGATTCGCTCCCCACGTAAACGGCTCCGATCGCCTCCGGGTCCACCTCCCGCCGGGCCAGGGCGTACCGGGCCGCCTCCACCGCGATGGTGGCCGTGTCCTCGTCCAGGTCCGGGACCGATTTCTCGAAGACACCCAGGCCGCCCGAGATCTCCTCCGCGTTCGCGCCCCAGACCCTTGCGATCTCCTTCACCTGGATACGGTACCGGGGGATGTAGACCCCATACGTGAGAATTCCTACCATGATTCGCTCCTCAGTGCCTTCACGATCTGTTCCACGTTCATCTGGGTGCAGAGAACCGTGATCCGGTCCTTCTCGGCGAGCATCGGGACCAGGGGATGGACCTGGTCGATCGCAATCCCCTGGAGCACCACACAGCGGGGTTTGAACGGCGTCACCCGGATGGCCACCATCGGCGATTTCCCGTTGGAGACCTCCACGAAGAC
>JAJRDF010000146.1 GCA_028678555.1 Methanomicrobiales archaeon | reverse complement strand
TGATCAGGGGTTCAATGGCACGTTCATCGCCGATGATCCGGAGGGCCACCGCTGCACCGGTGCGGACATGCCAGTCGGGATCTTCGAGCGCCCGGATCAGCGGTTCCACCGCCACTTCGCCCAGGGCTCCCAGGGCCCGGACTGTGTGTTCACGGGTGCTTCTGTGCCCGTCACCCAGGAGTGCTATCAGGGGTTGGACGGCACGGGGATCACCGGACCTCCCCAGCGTGCGGATAGCCACTTCCCGGGCAGCCGGGTCAGGGGTGGCCAGGGCTTCAATGAGATAGGTGAGATCCGTGTTGCTCAGGTGAGGCCTTTCCGCTGTTCCGGTGATCGGGGATTCTCCCGCCGGCTGACCCAGTGAGTCCATATGGAAACTGCGGAGTGACTTCAGGGTCTTGTCCAGCGAAGCCCGCCCCTCCATGGTGAAGACCGTGATGACCGCAATGATCCACACAAAGATGGCCGTATAGAGCAGATACCGCAGGGGATTGGGGGAGAGCCCGCTCCAGGTGGTATAGAAAATCGTCACCCCGGCTCCCACGACAACAATGCCGATCAGGACCAGGCCATACCGGGGGTACCAGATGGAGGCCAGCACCAGGGGAAGGAGGTAGAGGACCAGGAGGAAATCCCCCAGGTCATGCTGGAAGGAGTAAAACGTGAGGAGGACGGCAACCAGGGTGAGGGCAGCGATCACCGATGGCTTCAACAGGTCATCCCTGTGTGTGCCTGCATTGAGGGAGAGGAGGAAGGTGGCGGCTACCATGCAGACAAAATAATTCTTATTTCTTATATTTAAAGATTTTGATAAAGAATTAACTATATATTGAAGAATAGAGAAAATCAGAGGTATGTGACGCGGGAGGAGCCACTGCATCCCTGCCGGGGTCCCGGTGAGGCGTTCACCGGATCGCGGGGATGCGGGAAGGGACGCTCCCCAACGCGTACTTCAGCCAACCCCTACCGGAATCACCCATGGACTCACGTGACATCCTCGCTATCGTGGCTGCCATTGCCATCGTGGCTGCCCTCGCCGTGGTCGCACCGATCCTGGCAGACGGGGATTCGGGGACCCCGCCGGATTCCGGCACACAGGCGATTGTCTGGAACACTGCCCGCCCCACGCCCGTTGAGACAACCGTGATTCCCGTGGAGACGTTCTCTCCCGGTCCCACCCCCTGGAACCTGACTCCCCTCAACATCAGCTTCGTGACAGGGACCCTGAACCTCACCCCCGTCCCCACCCAGATGGTTCCCAACCGGTCGATGATCACGTATGCCACCATCAACGGGCGGTGGAGTGCTACCACCGAGACATTCTCCATCCCGTATCCGTACTGGCAGCTGGAGTTCACCGCGGAACCCACCGCGCTCCCTCCCGACGTCTTCCCGAGGATTATCATTCAGGTCTTCGATGCCGGTGACCCGAACCGGATGGTGGGGATCATCAACCAGGACGTGTATACCGAAACTCAGGAGAGACCGTGGGTGGAGATGTTCTATGAAGGCAACCGGTCTTACTATTTCCAGGTCACCACCCGGTTCATCAAGGCCTACACGATTAACCTCAAGGTACCGACTGCATACGTCTGAATCACGGCCGGACGTTTCACGCCTGCTGAAAGAATGGCAGGGGAGGCGATGCCCCGCCTTCCTTCTGCGGTGAGGGAGTTCCGTGATGCATCCGGAACCCTGCGATGGTTCCGCAACCCGCCTGCGTGCCCTCACTACAGGGGAGGAGCATGAACGGCACCACCGGAGGGTGGGAAGAAATGGATGGAGAGGAGATACGGGGAGTTCTTTTTATTCAGTCCAGCTTCTTCTTTCCCATGGATTCGATATAGACCAGTTCCTGACCGGCCTCAATGGTCGCCAGCCGGTCCTCGGGCACCACGAGCTCAAACATCGTGTACTCCTTCATGTCCATCAGCTGGACCACGTTCCCTGCCCTGGAGAGGACCTGGCCGCTCTTGCGCTCAACGAGGGGTACGTAGATCTTTGCAGAGACCGGGTTCACAATGGATCGCTTGACACCATCAAAGAGGCCCACCGCATCGATCCGGGCCTTCGCTGCCCCGTGCTTCCCGGGCTTTGAGGTGGCGATCCCCAGGATCCTGCAGGGTTCATCATCAATGACCACGTATCGTCCTTCCTTGAGCTTGCCCACTTCAGTCTGTTCCTTCATGAAGTTCCTCGCAGTGCGGTAGTAATTTATCAATATGGCATTACATAAATACAGCGCAACACATGAGGAGTGAATTTCTCTCCTGCTGTGCGGAACTGGCACCGCTCGTACAGGACGTGGTGGACGACCTGGCGGTCCGCCCGGAAGGGGGCCGGTACGTGGGCATGGGCGCCGACGGAACACCCACGGCCCTGATCGACCGCAGGGTGGAGGAGACGGTCATCGCGCACCTGACCGGCCGGGGGATCTCCCGCACGGTCATCTCAGAGGAGATCGGCATCATGCCGGGGGGAGGGGAACGGGGCACCATCTTCCTGGACCCGGTGGACGGGACCCACAACGCCCTCGCCGGCATCCCGTTCTTTGCCCTCTCGCTTGCCTATGCCGAGGATGGCAGGGTCACCGAGGGGTTCGTCGTGGACCTGGCCCACCGGGAGACCTTCATCGCGGTCCGGGGAAAAGGGGCACAGCTGGACGGGAAGGAGGCACAGGTCTCCCGCACCCAGCTCCTGGAAGAGAGTGCCATGTCGGTCTACGGCCGGAAGTTCAACCCGGCACCCGTCCTGTACCTGGGCCAGAAGATCCGGAGGTGGCGCCTGCTGGGGGCCTCAGCCCTGGAGCTCTGCTACGTCGGGTGCGGGAGGCTGGATGGCTTCATTGACCTGCGGGGCACCCTGCGGGTGACAGACGCGGCGGCGGGGATGCTCTTCTGCGAGGAGGCAGGGGGGAAGGTGAGCGATCTCGAGGGAAAGCCCGTCCTCTTCCCGGACGAGGTCTCGGTGGGGAAGTGCCTCGTGGCCACGAACGGCAGCCTGCACGGGAAAGTGATCGAATACCTGAGGTGAAGAGATGAGGGTTCTCCTGGTTTCCCGGATTGATGACGAGAATGCCGTGAGGTTTGCGGGCGATCTGACTACTCTCCTGGCCCGGGCCGGCCACCATGTGCTGCATGAAGGGGAACTGGGTTCCCGCCTGGGTGTGAAAGGCGTTCCCCTCCACAGGGCTGAAGCGGATCTCGCAGTGGTGATTGGGGGAGACGGTTCCGTCCTCAGGACCGTCCATGCACTATCCCGGCAGGTGCCCATCCTGGGCATCAACTGGGGAGAGGTGGGCTTCCTGGCCGAACTGGAACAGGACGAAGCGGTCGCGTTCCTCTCTGCCCTGGACCGGGACCTTCCCGTGGAGCGCCGGATGCGGATAAGCCTCGCCCTCGACGGGACACCCCTCGGGGATGCCCTGAACGAGGCCGTCATCGTGACGAGCCGGCCCGCGAAGATGCTCCGGTTCACCGTGGACGTGGACGGGGTCACCGCGGAGCGGTTCCGGGCAGACGGGATGCTGGTCTCGACCCCCACGGGATCCACAGCCTATGCCATGAGCGCCGGAGGCCCCATCGTGGATCCCCGGATCGAGGGGTTCCTGCTGGTGCCCCTGGCTCCCTACATGCTCTCATCCCGGCCCACCTTCATCTCCAGCGATCGAACCCTCAGGATCACCCTGGAGAGTGAGAAACCTGCCCAGCTGGTCGCCGACGGCCAGAAGACCTGGAAACTGCAGCCAGGGGCGGTGCTGGACGTCGGGCGATCCCCGGATCCCGCCCTGTTCGTGAACGCGGGGAAGAACTTCTTTGAGAAGGTGGAACAGAAGCTGAGAAGGCTCTGAG
>JAJRDF010000030.1 GCA_028678555.1 Methanomicrobiales archaeon | reverse complement strand
AATAATTGCTATTGGAAATATCACTAAGCAAAATAAACCTATGAAAAAAATAATTTGAGAATAAAATGTTTGTCGATTGTATAATTCAACAGTAAAAATACTGCCTCCTATACCGCCTAAAATACCGATTAAAATTCCCAAAATGAATTGTTTTTTCGACTCTTCCATAAAGTAAGTGAGGTGTAACATATATAAAATGTCAATCGACGAACAGCACTCATTTTCCATACACCTCCCTGCTCATCCGGATCTTCCGCTTCACCTTCTCCCACGTCGGGGTGATCAGGAAGGACTCCTCCATGTACCCGATCATCCTTCCGAACTTCTTCATCGGCACGGCAAAGGTCAGCACGTCCACGGGCACGCACGGGCGTGCCGAGGGATCGAACATCCCGAGTACTGCCCTGGGGTGCTCTTTCTGCCCCTCCAGCCAGGGCCAGTAGATCATCGAGCCGCACCCGGCCCCGAAGGGGCAGATGACCCCACCGTTCGGGTCGCTCTCGTCGAAGTTCGCCAGCGTGAAGAGCCCGGAAAGGACC
Source organism: Methanomicrobiales archaeon (assembly GCA_028678555.1). Classification (GTDB taxonomy): domain Archaea; phylum Halobacteriota; class Methanomicrobia; order Methanomicrobiales; family JACTUA01; genus JAJRCY01. The sequence continues at coordinate 9,566 of JAJRDF010000030.1, read as the reverse complement.
TCCGGCCGGGCAAAGAAGATCACGACCTCCGGTTCGTCGCCTGCGGTGAGCCGGTCCCACCGTTTGAAGGTATAACACTTCCCTGTGGAAGGAATGGTCTCCCGGTGCCGGTCCATCTCATCGACGATCTCCGGTGTCCGCTTGTACCGCTCCCCTTCCACGACGCCCGGTTTCCCCGTGGAGAGGAAGTAACGGAACTCCGGCCGGCGTTCCGTGGTGTAACCCAGGTAGAACTGGGCCCCGCTGCAGGAGAGGGATCCGTGGTCTATGACCAGGTCCGTGCCTTTCCGGATCCGGGAGAGGTCGCAGACCAGGCACCGCCAGTCCTTCGGTACCGGGGCCTTCTTCACAGTACCGGTATCCCGTCCTATCCCGAAGGTAATCGGGAGTTCCTCGCCGTCGAAATATTTCTGCCAGAGCCGGGTAAAGGTGTCGCGCAGTGCAGTGTCCATGTGACGTCATTCCCGCAGCGTCGGGATAAAGGTTTGTTGCCCGGGGATGTTCCTGCCGTATCAAGGCGGCAGCAGGTCGCCAAGAGGACAGGTACCAGCGGAAATGGCCTACCCCAGAGCCAGGTCAAGGATCATCATGGTGACGAACCCGCCGAGGAACCCGGTCGTCACCGCCCCTTCGAAGCCGTTCAGGTGGCACTCGGGGATGACCTCCTCCACGACGACAAAGATCATGGCACCCGCGGCAAAGGCGAGCGCGTAGGGAAGGATCGGCCGGGCCACCAGGACAACGGCGGCACCGATGACGGCAGCGACCGGTTCCACGACGGCGGAGAGCTGCCCGTAGAAGAAGCTTCCCGCCCGTGAAATCCCCTCCCGGCGCAGTGGCAGGGAGATGGCCAGACCCTCGGGGAAGTTCTGGATCCCGATCCCGATGGCAAGTGCCACGGCCCCTGCCAGGGTGGCTGACGGGATCCCGGCACCGATGGCCCCGAAGGCGACCCCGATGGCGAGACCCTCCGGGATGTTGTGGAGCGTGATGGCCATGACGAGCAGGGATGTGCGGCCCAGGGAAGTTCTTGGCCCTTCAGCCTTCTCCTCGGGAAACCCGATGTGCAGATGAGGTACCAGCCGGTCCATGGCCAGCAGGAACACCCACCCGGCCACGAATCCTGCCGCTGCAGGCACCCAGGGGACTGCCCCCATCTCCTCCGCCAGGCTGATGGCCGGGAGGAGCAGGGACCAGAAGCTGGCCGCGATCATGACACCGGCGGCAAACCCCATCATCCCGTCCAGCAGCCGCTGGTTCACGGTGCGGGTCAGGAACACGGTGGATGCCCCGAGGGCAGTGACACTCCAGGTGAAGCACCCTGCGAGGAACGCCTGCAGGACAGGATCCAGTGAGAGGAAAAACTCAAACATCAGGTGTCCCCACGGTGCCGGGCGGGAGGGGTGCCTCCCTGATGGGATGGTAGGATGGTCCCGGGATTTCCCCCTTTCGGATCCGGTTCCATCCCGGTGAAAAAATAGTGTGGGAACCGCCCGCCTGCCGTTAGCGGAGGAACTTGGAGACGAAGGGCGAGGTCTCGCCCCGGCGCATGAAGTGGCCCGAGGGCCCCTCGCCCAGGAACTCCGAGAACCAGGACTCGTGCTCGATCTCCTCGTTCAGGATGGCGAGGGACATGTCGTAGGTCCGGTGGTCCTTCCCTGCCGTCATGTTGCAGATGGCGGTATAGCCCCGGACGGCACACCGTTCCGCCTCGACAAGCACGGTGAGCATCGCCTTCACGTCCCGCGGGTCCTTCGGGAGCTTTGCCGGCGAGCAGGCGGAGAGGTTGTGGAAGTCCACCATGTTCTCGGGGGGCTTCCCGCCCAGCTCATAGATCCGGGGGACCAGCGCCTCGAAATGGTTCCGATCCTCGATGCGGGCCACCTCGGCAATCTCCTTGATCCCTTCCCCGTCCAGGTCGATCAGGTTCACCCGGAGGATCGTGTAGTAGTAGAACGTCGTGAGCTCTGCCGCGGCGTTCTTGACAAGCAGATCCAGCAGCTTGTCCAGGTCCACGCCAGCCTTTCTGACCATTTCCTGTGCAACCTTTGCCATGTGTGAAAACCTCCTTCCCTGCGCAACTGGGAAGATATCCTATTTAATGGCGACGGGAGTATGCACTCTCTGAAAGGAAACGGGATCCGGTGCCCGGGGCAGGGGTCTTCGCCGGGTCGCTAGAAGAGGAATCCCAGGAGCATCGACACCGCCACCGCCCCTGCCACAACCCAGTGGACCGCGACACCCCTGAAGAGCGCCAGGAAGCCGATCACCGCGATGATGGCCAGGGCCAGGGTCCAGTCCACGTCCAGCGCGAACCGGATCGCGACGGTGAAGAGGAGGCCGGTGAAGGAACAGACGATGCCGCTCAGGGCAAGGATCAGCCGGGGGGAGGATCGGATCCGGTCAAAGTACGGGATCGTTCCCACCACGATCAGGAACGAAGGGGTGAAGATGGCCAGCGTTGCCACGATGGCGCCGGGGATTCCTGCCACCAGGTACCCCAGGAACGTGGCGGTGATCACGATGGGCCCCGGCGTAATCTGCCCGATGGCAATGCCATCCAGGAATGCCTGCGGTGTCACCCATCCGTGGACGGTGACCACCTCGTGGTACATCACCGGGAGCGCGGCAAGCCCCCCGCCGAAGGCAAAGAGGTCCACCCGGAAGAAGACGGACGCGATCTCGAAAAGGAGGGGCGAGAGGAACCAGAGGAGCACGAACCCCGCGGCAGTGGCCATGAGGAGGGCAACGTAGGGCCATCCGTGGCCCTGGGCCGGTTTCCCGTCCCCGGCCCCGGCAGGGGTGGTCTCCGGCGGGAGGAGGATTACGCCAAGGAGGGCAGCGATCCCGACGACCAGGACCGGGTGGAGACCGGCCACGAAGAGGACGAATGCGACGGCAGCGATTACGGCGGCCCTCCAGCCCGTGAGGGCGGCACGGGCAAAGCCCAGGGACGCGTAGACGACGATGGCCACCACGACGGCCCGGAGACCCTGGAGCAGGGTGACGGCAAAGGGCATCCCGGATGCCTGCACGTAGAGGGCGGAAAGGATCATGACGATGAGAAAAGCCGGCAGGGCAAAGCCGGCATAGGCAGCGATCGCCCCTGGGATCGCCCGGAGCCGGTAACCGACATAACCGGCCATCTGGATGGCCGTCGCCCCCGGGACCGTCTGGCAGAGGGCAACCCCGTTCCGGAAATCCCTTTCCGGCAGCCATCCGCGCTGCGCCACCGCCATGGCCTGGATCTGCGGGACCATGGCAGGGCCGCCATAGGCGGTGGCACCCAGCCGGAGGAACGAGAGGAAGATCCCGCGGAGCGGGGGTGGGGAACGGTCTTCCGTAACGCCGGTCCCCGCCGTCTCCCCTCCCGCCCCGGTCATGAAAAAGCTCTCCCCTGCACGGGGGATAAGCATTCGGGTACCGGGGCATTGTTTGGATGCCCCGGGTATCTGGTGAACGCCCGGGCATCTTCTGTATGCCGGGCACCTTGTGGGTCCCGGGCATCTTTTGGATTCCGGGCACCCATTGGGTCCCGGGCATCTTTTTCACCGATCCCCGCGGAATCACCTGTGAGGAATGATCCGGATGGTGAGGGTGGGGGTCCATGTTTCCATCGCAGGTTCCATCGCCCTGTCAGTGCCCAGGGCTGTGGACGCCGGCTGCGATACCTATCAGATCTTCTCGCGGAACCCGAGGGGATGGAAATTCAGCGATCTGGATGCTTCGATGGTGAAGGAGTTCCGGAACAGCCTGGGAGCCACACGGATCGGCCCGGTGGTGGACCACATGCCATACCTCCCGAACCTGGCGGCACCTGACGGGGAGAACTACGGGAAGTCGGTGGCCACCCTCACCGCCGAGCTCCGGCGGTGCGACCAGCTGGGGATCCCGTTCCTGGTCACCCACCTGGGGCACCACAAGGGGGAAGGGAAGCCGGCGGGATACCGGCAGGTGACCGGCGCGGTGAACCGGGCTCTTGGGGATGCTCCGGGAAAGGTGATGCTCCTTCTGGAGACCACGGCCGACGAGAAGAACTCGGTGGGGGGCACCTTCGAGGACCTCCGGTCGATCCTGGACGGCATTGACGAGCGGAAGCGGGTGGGGATCTGTTATGATACCTGCCACACCTTTTCTGCGGGCTACGACCTGAGGACCCCGGAGGCGCTGGGAGAAACCCTGGATCATTTCGACGGGGTGGTGGGCCTCTCCCTCCTCCACGCTGTACACCTGAACGATGCCCGGGGCGAACTGGGGGGGCACCTGGACCGGCACGAGCATATCGGCCTTGGATCCATCGGCGAGGAGGGCTTCCGTACCTTCCTTCACCACCCGGTGTTCCGGGACCTGCCCCTGATCTGCGAGACGCCGGTGGACGAGCGCCGCGACGACCGGGGCAACCTCGCCAGGGTCCGGGAACTTGCAGCTTAGGTCTCTGCCCCCGCCGCCCCGCATGTGGCTGGTCCTGATGGTGGTTTTCCTCCGGGTTCCTCGATATCATGGGTACTGGTGAGACGCTCTCGGGGGCTCACTGCCCCCGCCGCGTGGGCACCCCCCGCCGGTGTTCCGGGATGGGTGATCCCCCCTGTCGCACCAAACCGACCTGGCGGTCTATCCTCACGGGGGAGGGGCCGGGAGGGGGCTGGCCCCCTCCGGCAGCATGCTCCGGACACTTCAGCGACTGAGATCCGGGAAAACCGATACTCACCATCATCCGATGGGAAAAGGGGCCTGCCCCCTCCCGCACCTTGTCCCAGGACGGGTGACACGAGAAATCCGGGCCAACCGGGCATCGCCGCACCCTCCCGGGGGGTATAAATAACCTCCCCGACATACCCTTTCTCCAGTGAACGCGACGCTCGACGGGAACACGGTCAGGCTGGGCCCGGACGCCCTTCCCATCCACCAGCAGGGCGGCTACGGCAGGGTGGAGGCCGGCGGCCTCCGGCTGGTCCCCGAGGAAGCCCTCTACCTGGTCCACCGGCAGAAGATCCGGGTGGACGGGTGGGACTTTGACCGGCTCCTGGCCCGTTTCTCGGGCACAGGGCAGTTCCTCCGCTCCTACCTGGTGTACCGGGACCTGAGGGAACGGGGCTATGCCGTGCAGCCTGGTCCTCATGACTACCGCGTCTTCCGCAGGGGGGAAAGGCCGGGCTCAGGGAAGACCCGGTACCTGGTCCGGGTTCTCTCGGAGCGGGATCTCGTCGATTTCGAAGCTGCAGGGGCCGAGGTGGCCACCTCCTCTCACATGCGCAAGGAGTACGTGCTGGCGGTGGTGGACGACGAGGACGAGCTGACCTACTATGGGGTGAAGGCCTCCGTGCTCCCGGAGATGGAGAGAGCGGAGGAGCCGGTGCAGGCCGAGGGGGAACTGCTGGGAGCCACCGTGCTGGTAAGGGGCAGGGGGGCAGAAACCCTTGCGCAGCAGTGGTACGGCACCCGCCTGGATGAACAGCGGCTCCTCCTCTCTCCCGCGGAGGTAATCCACCTGGTGGAGAAAGGTGTCCTCACGGTACCGGGCACGGGGGGTCCCCTCACGCCCGCTGCCCTGGTGGATGGGGCTGCCACCACCGACAGCGAGATCCGTGAAAAGGCCCAGGTATACTCGGACCTGCGCAGAAGGGGCTACATCCCCCGGACCGGTTACAAATTCGGGCACCACTTCCGGGTGTACATCGGGGACAAGACCCACTCGGAACTGCTGGTCCATGCGCTCCCGCCCGGTATCAGGCTCACCATGTCTGCCATCGCCCGGTCCGTGCGGCTCGCGCACAGTGTCAAAAAGAAGATGTTGTTTGGGTGCGTACAGGAGAAAGGCATCCGCTACATCGAGTTCGGGAGAATCAAGCTGTGAACGCGGGGAACCAGCCGGCCGGGATCAGCCCGTGGGGCGCGGCGCAGGAGGTGGACTACGCGGCGCTCTTTGCCGAGTTCGGGATCGAGCCCATTGAGACGGTCCTCCCTGATATCCCCAACCCCCCGGCATTTTTCACCCGGGGAATCGTGAAAGGGCACCGGGACTATGGCATCATCGCGAAGGCGATCCGGGAGCACACCCCCTTCTACGTGATCACCGGATTCATGCCCTCTGGCCACCCCCACCTGGGGCACCTGATGGTGATGAAGGAGGTGGTCTGGCATACCCGGATGGGCGGGAAGGGCTATATCGCCATCGCCGACCGGGAAGCCCACGCGGTGCGGGGGACCTCTTGGGAGGACTGCCGGAAGTACGGGGAGGAGTACCTCCGCTGCCTGTATGCCCTGGGCTACCGGGGTGTCTCCTACTACCAGAGCCGGAACAGCCGGCTCCAGGACCTGGCCTTCGAGGCCGCAACGAAGGTGAACTTCTCGGAGCTCACCGCCATCTACGGGTTCGGGCCCGAGACCACCCTCGCACATCCGGTCTCGGTGATCACCCAGGTGGCAGACATCCTCTTCCCCCAGCTGGACGCGGGCCCGGCCCCGACGGTCGTACCCGTGGGCGTTGACCAGGACCCCCACCTCCGATTGACCCGGGGGATCGCCCACAAGCTCCGGATGTTCACGGTGGAGGACCGGGGGGACCATATCAGCGTCCGGTCCAAGAACGCGCCGGATGAGGCGGTGGATCTGATCTACCGGGCATTCCCGGGTTCGAAACGGTACGAGGGGCACATCGATGTGAAGGGTGTCCCCCATGAGCGGGTGGCGGACGAGGTGCGGCGGATCGAGCAGGCCAGGGGCGGGTGCGCCTTCTACACTCCGTCCTCCACCTACCACATCTTCATGCCCGGCCTGCAGGGGGGCAAGATGTCCTCCTCTGTGCCCGAGAGCCTCTTCACCTTCGTGGATGACGACGGGAGTGTCTCGAAGAAGGTGATGAACACGCTCACGGGCGGGAGGTCCACCGTCGAGGAGCAGCGCCGGCTGGGCGGGGAACCGGACCGGTGCTCCGTGTACCTGCTGAACCTCTTCCACATGGTGGAGGACGATGCGGAGCTGCGGGAGATCCACCGGGCCTGCCGGGCCGGTGAACTCCTCTGCGGGCCCTGCAAGAAGGCCACCCTGGAGCGCGTCCGGGCGTTCCTGAAAGACTTCCGGGAGAAGATGGACGCGGTGGTCCTCCCGGAGGAGGGATGATTCCGATGGACCTGTCACTGAACGAAAAACGGCTGCTCGCCGCCCTGAAGGGCAAAGGGGCGGCAGGCCTGGAGGAGATCGCGGGGGAACTGGGGTCAACCACCGAGGCAGCGCTCCAGTTTGCCCACCTCTGCAGCGGCCGCGGCTTTGTTGAGGTGACCAGGGAAGTCCGGACCCGGTATACCCTCACCGCAGAGGGAAAGACCTACGCAGAGGCGGGAGACCTTCCCGAGCGGCAGCTGCTGGACTCCTTCAGCGGGGCAGTCCCGGTGAAGGACCTGCAGAAGCACCCGATGGCCAGGATCGGGATCGGGTGGATGAAGAAGAAGGGCTGGGTCTCCCTGAAGGGAGGAATCGCAGAGAAGACCGGCGATGCCCCCCGGGGGCCCGATGAGGGGGCCCTCACCGCCCCGGACCCTTCCGGCGAGGGGGCCGCCATGCTGGCGGCCCGGGGCCTCCTGGAGCCGCAGGAGACGGTCACGTACCGGGTTAGCCTCACCGCCGCAGGAAAGTCCCTCCTTGCCTCCGGCCTGGACCTGCGGGAGGAGGTGGGAACCCTCACCCGCGACATGATCGTCACCGGCGCGTGGCGGAACCTCCCCCTCCGGCGTTACCGGGTGGACACCCCGCCCCGGCGGATCTACCCCGGGAAGGTGCACCCGTACCAGGTGCTCCTCGAAGAGATGCGGATGATCCTGCTGGAGATGGGGTTCACCGAGCTCTACGGCGACATCGTCCAGTCCGCCTTCTGGAACTTCGATGCCCTCTTCCAGCCTCAGGACCACCCTGCCCGGGAGATGCAGGATACCTTCTACCTGGGGGAGAGGGAACCCCTGCCGCCCGGGTCCGACCGGGTCCGGGAGATGCACGAGACGGGGGGCGGGATCGATTCCACGGGCTGGGGTGGCACCTGGGAGAGCGGGAAGGCGGAGCAGTGCGTGCTCCGGACCCACACGACCCTGCTTTCCATCCAGCACCTGGCCCTCCACCCGGAACCGCCGGTGAAGGCCTTTGCCATCGGCCGGGTGTACCGCCGGGAGGCCATTGATGCCACCCACCTCCCTGAGTTCGAGCAGCTGGAGGGGATCGTCATGGACCGCGGGGTCACCTTCCGGCACCTGCTGGGCTACCTCCGGGAGTTCTACAACCGGATGGGATTCCCCGAGGTCAGGTTCCGGCCCGGTTACTTTCCCTACACCGAGCCGTCGGTGGAACCGGAGGTGTACGTGGAAGGGCTGGGCTGGGTGGAATTGGGGGGTGCAGGCATCTTCCGGAAGGAGGTGACGGCACCCTGGGGGATCGAGCACCCGGTGCTGGCCTGGGGCCTCGGGGTGAGCCGGGTGGCGATGCTCCGGCTGGGCCTGAAAGACCTCCGGGAGCTGTACCGGTCCGATATCGGGTGGATCCGGGACACCCCCTCGGCAGGATTCCTGGCGCAGGACCGGGTACGGAAAACGTAGGAGAAAGAGGCCCGGATTCCTGATCACCGGATATATATAGTCCATGGGTGTACTCCGGAATACTGAGCAGACAGCGGCCTGACGGGAAGCAGATGACAGCGAAAATCCGGGTGCCCAGGGATGTCTTCGAGGTTTTGCAGAGCCTGGACGCCGGTGGGTTCCTGGACATCGCCCGGAGGGAGAAGGAGAAGGGGTTCCTTATCGCCCTCACCCACTGCAAGTTCGAGTTCGAGACCCGGAAGGAGGACCGGTTTATCCGGACCTACGACTGGCTGAAGAAACACAAGCACGAGTTCTTCTGGGGGATCCTGGACGGGTTCGAGATCGCGGTGTGAGGAACCATGCAGGAAGGCGAAGGGTGCCCGGTCACCCGCCTGTACGCGATTAAAAGCGGTGTCCCGGTCATCGGGATGGGCCTCCTCCTGATCCTGATGGGGCTGGTGGGATTCGTCCTGCCCGGCGCGTTCCCCAGCGATATGGTGGTGACGACCCTCTTTGTCGGGTTCGGGATCTTTCTCGTCTGGCTGGGGCTCACGAAGTAGGAAGAGGCTTTGCCTGTGAGAATCTCACCCGGCCAGGATGAACGTTCCCGGATTGACGGGTTGCTTTCGGCCCTCCATGCCATGGACAAACAGGTCCGTGCCGGTGCCGCCGCGGACCTGGCAGCCATCGGATCAGCCGCTGTCGATCCCCTGGTGGCCGCCCTCCGGGATCCCCGCTGGGAGGTCCGGTACCGGGCGGCGGAGGCCCTGGGACAGATTCAGGACCCCCGGGTCTGCGCTGCCCTCGCCGGCGCCCTGGAGGATCCCCGGGATCACGTGCGGTACATGGCGGCCAAGGGGCTGGGCCTCCGGCGGTGCCAGGGGTCCGTGGCCGGTCTCTGCCGGGCGCTGGAGGATGAAAACGAGTACGTCCGCAGGATAGCGGCGGTGGCCCTGGGAGCCATTGGCGACCCCGGTGCGATTCCTTCCCTTCAGGACCGGCTGG
>JAJRDF010000145.1 GCA_028678555.1 Methanomicrobiales archaeon | reverse complement strand
GCATACCGAAGACCCGGAGCCAGCCATGCCGTCCGTGACCTTCCTCCCCTCGTACCGAAAGATCCCCGTGGACCCCGGCACCACCATCCTGGCCGCAGCCCAGAAGGCCGGGATCCAGATGAACGTGGTCTGCGGCGGCCAGGGCAAGTGCGGGAAATGTGTCGTGTACCTGAAGTCCGGGCTCGTGAGCTTTGACCGGGAGAAGTATGGCCGGTATTTCACGGCAGGGGAACTGGAGAACGGCGCCTGCCTGGCCTGCCAGACGGCGGTGGAGGGCGACGTCCAGGTGATGATCCCCGAGTCCACCCTGATCCAGGAACAGAAGATACTCGTCGAGTCGCTGGGGATCGGGACCGAGCTCCACCCCTCCGTCTGGAAGTACGCGCTGGAACTCCAGCCTCCCACGCTGGAGGACCCCTCGCCGGACCTGACCCGGCTTCTCTGGGGGATCCAGAAAATGGGCGGCCCCGTGGCCGAGAAGATCTATGCCCCCCTGGAGGTCCTCCGGTCCATCCCGGCGGTCCTCCGGGACTCCGGCTGGAAGGTGACAGGTACCGTCGCGCTCGTCCCCGGCGGCTACCGGCTGATCAACGTGGAGAAGGGGGATACCGCCCGCTTCCTCTATGGTGCGGCAGTGGACCTGGGGACGACCACGGTGGTGGTATACCTCCGGTCCCTGGTGGACGGGAAGGTGCTCGCAGTGGCCTCCAACTACAACCGGCAGATCAGCTGCGGCGAGGACATCCTCTCCCGGGTCAACTATGCCCGGAAGGGCGGGCTGGACCGGCTGCAGCAGCTGGCCGCCGAGAGCATCAATGCGGCCCTCACGGCGGCGGCCAACTCGGCAGGGATCGACCGGGATGAGATCTACGAGGTGGTCATCTCGGGGAACACGGTGATGACCCACATCCTGATGGGGATCGACCCGGCCTACATGATCGAGGAGCCCTACGTGCCGGTGGTGCGGCGCTATCTGACCGCCTCGGCCCAGCGCCTGGGGATCGGCGTCAATGCGAACGCCGGCCTCTTCGTCTTCCCCGCCGTCTCTGACTTCATCGGCGGGGACGTGGTGGCCGACATCCTGGCGGCCGGTATGGCGGAGCGGGACGAGGTGTCGCTCCTCATCGACATCGGCACCAACTTCGAGGTGGTGCTGGGTAACCGGGAGTGGATGTTCTCCTGTGCGGGCGCAGCGGGGCCAGCTCTCGAGGGGGGCGAGGTGCTCTTCGGCATGCGGGCCAACCCCGGCGCCATCGAGAGGATCTCCCTGGACCTGGACACCCTGGACCCCACCTACGAGACGATCAACAGTGTGAAGCCCCGGGGCATCTGCGGGTCTGGCCTCATCGACCTGATCGCAGACCTTCTCCGGGCCTGCGTCATCGACCGCACCGGGCGGATCAACACGGCAATCAGGTCCCCCCGGATCCGGCAGGGCGCCCATTTCCCCGAGTTCGTGGTGGCCTGGGCCAGGGAGACGGCCATCGGGAAGGACATCGTGATCACCGAGAACGACGTGAAGAGCCTGATCATGTCCAAGGCATCGGTCCTCGCTGCCTGCTTCACGCTGATGAACGAAGCCGGGATCCGCCGGGAGGAGATCGCTTCCATCTTCTTCTCTGGCGCCTTCGGGAACTACATCAACAAGGAGCATGCCATCACCATCGGCCTGATCCCCGAGGTGCCCATCGGGAGCATTCAGAATATCGGCAACGGCGCCGTGGAGGGTGCGAACATTGCCCTCATCAACCGGAAGAAGCGGAGGATCATCGACGAGATCGCGAGGATGATTGCCTATATCGAGCTGAACGCCGAGCCCTCCTTCATGGACGAGTACACCCGGGCCACCTTCCTGCCCCACACGGATCTCGCCCTCTTTCCCGAGGTGGAGAGGCTTCTCGACGCCTGCCGGATCCGGAGGGGCTGATCCGTGGCCGCCTGGATCACCCCGCCGGGGACCCTGGCCACCGGCGTGGGCGCCCTCCCCCACCGGGATCCTGCCGCCGCCTGCGACACGGTGCTCCGGATCTTTCCGGAGTTCCCGTTCGCCCCCACCCTGCCCAACCGGGGCCTGCAGGAGCAGATCGTGATCATGGACTCAGAGCCGCTGCCCGGCCGGGTCATCGCGGAGGGAAGGCTGACCGTGGACCGGGAAGGGGACCTGTCCCGTGCGATGGAGCAGATCTACCTTGACTACCTGGAGAAGGATGCGGCCCGGTACGGCCCTTCCCCCGCGTATGCCTCCGGGTTCCACGAGATGATGGGGCGCCGGCTCCCGGCCGCCCGGTTCCTGAAGTGCCAGGTGACCGGCCCCGTGACCTTCGGCATGCAGGTGGTGGACCGGGACCGGAAACCCATCGCCTACGACCCCCAGTACGCGGACATCCTCCCCAAGATGATGGGACTCCGGGCACGCTTCTCTGAACAGGAGATGCGGCGCCGCACCGGGGTCAAGGAGACGCTCGTCGTCCTGAATGAGCCCTACCTGGCCACCCTCGGTTCATCTGTCGTGCCCGTGGACCCCGGCTGGGTCCGGTCCGGATGGGAAGAGATGGCCGCCGTCGTCGATGGAGGCCTGGGCGTCCACTGCTGCGCCAACACCGACTGGGGATTCGTCCTCTCCCTGGACCCGTCGGTCCTCTCCCTGGACGCCTTCGGGACGGGGCGGGAGGTGCTCCTCTACCTGGACCAGATCACCGCGTACCTGGAGCGGGGAGGCGTCATTGCCTGGGGGATCGTGCCTGCAGATGCGGCCACGTTCGCCAGAGAGACCCTGGAGTCCCTGTACGGCAGGTACCGCGCCATCCGCGATGCCGTGACGGCCCGCATGGACCCGGAGGTTTTCGACAGCCACTCCCTCATCACCCCCACCTGCGGGATCCAGGGGGCGGACGAGGCCACGGCGGTCCGTATCATGGAGACGGCGGCGGCCATCGCTGCCCGGGTGCGGGGAGCGGAGTGATGGGCGAACCGTGCCGCATCGCCGTCACCGGGAAGGGCGGCACCGGGAAGACCACCCTCGCATCGCTCCTGGCCGCCTCCCTCATCCCGGCCGGCACCCGGCCCATCCTCGCCGTGGACGCGGATCCCAATGCCAACCTCCACGAGGCGCTGGGGCTCGCCGTGGGGGAGACCCTGGGGTCCATGCGGGAGGAGACCTTCACCCGGTCCATCCCTCCCGGGATGACCCGCACGGCCTTCCTGGCCCTGCGGTTCCGGCAGGTGCTGGTGGAGTCTCACGGCCTGGACCTGATCGCCATGGGCCGTCCCGAGGGGACGGGATGCTACTGCTTCGCGAACAACCTGCTCTCCGAAGCCATGGAGACCCTCCAGCGGGACTACCGGCTCGTGATCATCGACTCCGAGGCCGGGATGGAGCACATCAGCCGGGGGACCATCGGGAGACCTGACCTGATCCTGGTGGTCACCGATCCCGGTATGCGGGGGATGAGGACCGCCGTCCGGATCCGGGAGATCGCCGTCTCCCTGGGCCTGGATCCCGGAACCATGCACCTGGTCATCAACCGGGACCGGGGCACTCCGTCCGGAGAGGGGGCCCTGCCCCTCCCCCTCCTGGCGCGGATTCCCGAGGACCCGGCCGTGCAGGATGCGGACCTGGAGGGCCGGCCCCTGGTCTCGATCCCGCCGGACGCTCCGTCGAGACGGGCGGTGGCGGACCTTTCAACAAAGATCCTGGAGATCTGCAGGGATAAACGGAAAGGCTGAACGGTCCCCCCACATGCGAACGGCGTTTGAGATTCCCAGTTCCGTCATCAACGGTATCCTGCAGACCTGTTGGTTCTTGCGAGACGCTCCCGGGAGCTCGCCGCCCCCGCCGCGTGGGCACCCCCCGCCGGTGTTCCGGGAGCCGGTGATCCTTCTGACTCTCCAACCAACG
>JAJRDF010000144.1 GCA_028678555.1 Methanomicrobiales archaeon | reverse complement strand
ATATTGTGTTCATATATTATCTACTTACCGCTTTTTTATAATGACTTAATAATTATTTTATGATCTAATCCATTGTCACAAAATAACTGCATATTAGCTATGTGGATAAGGATATCGGAGTAATTATTCAATTATCGAGAACCTTAATTCTGTGATTTTGTTCATCCGTCGCTCTCTCCCTGTAAGGATGGGTGCGCCAGGTCAGTGTGTGCCTTATTTCGCATACCTTTATCAATGAGAGCGTGATGTTTGATCATGATCAAGGTAGCCATCAACGGGTACGGGACCGTTGGCAAGCGCGTGGCCGATGCGGTGGCGGCCCAGCCGGACATGGAGATTGTGGGGGTCTCCAAGACCCGCCCCTCCTTCGAGGCCTTCGTGGCAAAGGAGAGGGGATTCCCCCTGTACATCGCGGATCTCTCGAAGAAGGGTGCGTTCGATAAGCTGGGCCTCTCCGTGGCGGGATCCGTTGAGGAGATGCTGAAGAAGGCCGACGTGATCGTGGACGCGACGCCGGGCGGCATCGGCAAGGAGAACCTGCCTCTCTATAAAAAGCTGGGGAAGAAGGCCATCTTCCAGGGCGGCGAGGACCACGAGCTGGCAGGCTTCTCCTTCAACTCGGACTGCAATTACAGGGATGCCATCGGCAGGCAGTTCGTCCGGGTGGTCTCCTGCAACACGACCGGCCTGTGCCGGATGATCAACCTGATGGATAAGGCCTTCGGGGTCTCCAAGGTGCGGGCGACCATGGTCCGGCGCGCCTCGGACCCGGGCGAGGTGAAGAAGGGGCCGGTAGACGCGGTGGTCCTGGACCCGGTGACGGTGCCCAGCCACCACGGCCCCGATGTCCAGACCGTGCTTCCCCACATCGACATTACCACCATGGCCATGATCGTACCCACCACCTTCATGCACATGCACGCGGTGCAGATGGAAGTGAAGAAGCCGGCGACCAAGGAAGCGATCCTGAACCTGATCGAGGCCCACCCGCGGATCGGCCTCGTGCGGCCGGGCACCGGCATCAAGTCCACCGCAGAGCTGAAGGAGTACGCGATGGACCTGGGCCGCCCCCGGAGCGACCTCTGGGAGAGCTGCGTCTTCGCCGACTCCATCGGGGTCATCGGGGGGAAGGACGTGTACTTCTTCCAGGCGATCCACCAGGAGGCGGACATCGTCGTGGAGAACGTGGACGCCATCCGGGCCATGATGGGGACCGTGAAGGACGCGGCCGAGTCGGTCCGGATGACCAACGCGGCCCTCAAGTTCACCGCTATCTAGAAGAAGGCTTAACACCGCACCATTCCCACAATCTGTGGATGGACCCCTACAGTCTCGCCACGCGCAACACGGTGGAGATCATCACTGACGAGGATCTCCGGAGGGTGCTGGATCAGCCGAAGAAACGGGTCTATGCCGGCTACGAGCCCAGCGGCGAGATCCACCTGGGGCACCTCGTCACCGTGAACAAGCTCGTGGACCTGAAGGAGGCGGGCTTTGACGTGGTGGTGCTCCTCGCTGACCTCCATGCCTTCCTGAATCGGAAAGGGACCCTGGAGCAGGTGGGGGAGCTGGCCCGGTACAACCGCGCCTGCTTCGAGGCGCTGGGCCTGGGGAACGTGGAGTACGTGACGGGATCAGACCTCCAGCTGAACCCCGAGTACGAGCTGCAGGTGCTGCGCCTGGCCCAGGAGATCACCCTCTCCCGGGCCCACCGGTCCATGGACGAGGTGGGACGGCAGATGGAACACCCCACCGTCTCCCAGATGATCTACCCCATCATGCAGATGGTGGACATCGCCCGCCTGAAGGTGGACGCGGCGGTGGGGGGCATCGACCAGCGGAAGATCCACATGCTGGCCCGGGAACACCTGCCCTCGGTGGGCTACCCGGCCCCCGCCTGCATCCACACCCCCATCCTCCTGGGGCTGGACGGGGAGAAGATGTCGTCGTCGAAAGGGAACTACATTTCGGTGGCCGACAGCGAGGAGGCGATCAAAAAGAAGATCGGGAAGGCGTTCTGTCCACCAGCGATCACGGACAATCCGATCCTGCAGATCCTCCAGCACCATGTCTTCCCCCGCAAAGGAAGCGTTACCATGAAGCGGCCGACGAAGTTCGGCGGGGACCGGACCTTTTCCGGTTACCAGGATCTGGAAGACGCGTACGCGAGCGGGCAGGTCCATCCCATGGACCTGAAGAACGCCACTGCCTCCTGCCTGTCCGATGTCCTGGCCCCGGTCCGGGACCGGCTGGGGTGAGCGGGGAGGACCATGGACCCGGAAACCCTCCGCAGGGACTTCGATCGCCGGCTGGAGGAGATGGGGATCCGGGTCAAGGATGCGGACCAGTTAAAGGTCCGGGGGGATGTCTTCGACGAGGTGACCCTCCTCGCCCTGTACAAACTCGCCCACAAGAAGATCTTCTCGGAGATTGGCGGTGTCGTCGCCACGGGGAAGGAGGGGAATGTCTTCTACGGAGAGCGGGACGGGAAGGGCGTGGCCATCAAGATCTACATGATGCGCACCGCCAACTTCAAGGCCATGACCGAGTACCTGGATGGCGATCCCCGGTTCAGAAACGTCCGGCGCACCAGGAAGGAGATCATCTTTGCCTGGACGCGGAAAGAGTTCTCGAACCTGAAACGGGCACGCTCTGCCGGCCTCCGGGTGCCGGAGCCCTATGCCTTTGACCGGAACATCCTTCTCATGGAGTTCCTGGGGGAGGAGGGAGTCCCCTATCCCCAGATCCGGCTGGTGGAGATGGAGGATCCCGCGGCCGTCTATGCCGAGGTCGTGGACGCCATGGACAGGCTCTATAAGGAGGCGAAGCTGGTCCACGGGGACCTCTCCGAGTTCAACATCCTCTTCTCAGAGGGCCACGCGTACCTCATCGACATGGGACAGGCTGTGACGCGCGATCATCCCCGGGCGCTCCCGTTTCTCCTCCGGGACATCCGGAACGTGAACAGGTTTTTCTCGCAGCACTGCGAAACCATAGGAGACGAGGTCCTGCTGCGCCGCATCGCCGGCGAACGGTTCGAAGGGCCTTGATCGGATCAACCAGGGCATCGGCCATGACACAGGAAGAGGTGCGGATCGGGGGGGACCGGGTGGGGGCCCTCATAGGCAAAGGCGGGGCCACGAAACGGGAACTGGAGGAGAAGACGGGCGCCGTGATCCGCGTGGACAGCAAGGAGGGCCTCGCCGTCGTGGAGGGCGAGAATGCGGAGGGGGTGATCACGGCGGTGGAGGTGATCAAGGCCATCAGCCGCGGCTTCTCTCCCGAGCGGGCTTTCCTGCTCCTCCGTGACGAGGACGCCATGCTGGACATCATCGACCTCACGGGCATCGCCGAGACCACCGCACAGCTGGAGCGGATCCGGGGCCGGATCATCGGGCGGGATGGCCGGTCCCGGGAGCAGATCGAGGAGATGACGGGGACGCAGATCTCGGTCTTCGGCAAGTCCGTGGCCATGATCGGCGGCCACGAGCAGCTGAAGACCGCCCGTACGGCCATCGAGATGCTCGTGAACGGCGTGCCTCACGAAACGGTCTTCTCCTTCCTGGATAAAAAGAAGCGCGAGACTGCCCAGGACCTGCTGGGCTCCTATTACTGACGGACGGGGCATGGACGCCGGCTGCGGGTCGGGCCCGGGGGTTCGGCGTACCGGGACGTGACCATGGAGATCGCCGCGCTGCCCATCCCCCCCTCGCTGAAGGAACACTACCTGCGATCCGGGATCACGTCCCTGTATCCCCCGCAGGAGGAGTGTGTCCGGAAGGGCATCTTCGAGGGCCGGAACATGCTCGTGGCCATCCCGACGGCCAGCGGGAAGACGCTCGTCGCCGAGATGGCGATGCACCACCACATCGCCCGGGGCGGGAGGTGCCTGTACATCGTGC
>JAJRDF010000029.1 GCA_028678555.1 Methanomicrobiales archaeon | reverse complement strand
CCCCCCGCCGGTATCCCGGAAGAGAAGATCCCTCCGGTTGCGAACCGACGAAGTGGCTATCCTCACGGGTGAGGGTCCGGGAGGGGGCGTGCCCCCACCTGTCAAGAAATTCCGGTAGCCGATATGTATGTGGCCGGCGTGGCCACTCCCGTCCGGGATTCAGGGAACCGATGGGGACGAGGCCGGACCCTCACCGCATGACAAACCTCGGGTCATCCCGTGCGATGGCGATGGCGGCGAGAGCACTCTCCTCCTTGTCCTTGATCTCCAGCATGATGTCCATGTCGTGCGGCCGGGAGATCCGGAGAAAGCGCCGGAAATCGTCAGCATCGAGATGGTCCGCGTGTCCCCCTGCCCGTTTCCCGGGATGCTGGGAACTGTAGTCCACCATCATCGTCCCGTCGGACCGTGTCCAAGTCTTTCCCGCGGCCTGCAGCATCTCGCCGGTATCTTCACCCTGGTTCCTGCATGAATGGTGGAACACATCGAGGAGCACCGGTATTCCCGTCTCTTCGTGGATGCGCAGGCACTCCGCGGCACCGAACCGGGTATCATCATTTTCCACGACCAGGCGCCGCTGTATGAGGGGATCCAGGCGGCGGAAGACCCCGATGAACCTTCTGATGCTCCCGTCCGCATCCCCGTACAGTCCCCCGATATGCAGCTGGATCTTTGCGGCCGTGCCCAGCCCCATCAGGTCCAGTACTTCTGCGTGGTACGCGAGCTCTGTGGTGCTGCGCCGGACGATCCTCTCTTCAGGGGCATTGAGGATGATGAACTGGTCAGGGTGCATCGAGATCCGGATTCCGGATGCAGATACAAATTCCCCGATTCGTGCCAGTTCCCCCCTGAAGTGCTGCTGCCAGGGAAATGTGCAGACCGGGTGGGAGGCGAACGGGATCAGATCTGAGGTGATGCGGAAGAAGAGGATGCCCTGCTGCCTGTTCCATTCCAGGATCCGGGCCAGGCAGGCCAGGTTATCCCTGACCGTGGCCTCAAAACGGGTGTCGGACCAGGACCCGAGCCGGAACTTCCGGTCGCCTCTGCAGCCGATGCTCCGGTTGATGCAGGGGTAGCCTATCCGCATGATGAGTCCCGGTGCCGTGCAGTCATGGGGAAAGGGCGGTGGAAGGCGGATGTCACCGCCGGTCGACGAGCCGTTTCGGGCGGCCGGGGAGCGACGCCAGTTCCAGTCCCTTCGGCGGAACGAAGTTGAAGACGATGGTGAAGAGGCCCTCGTCGTACTGCTGCCGGAGGGCCGGTTTCATGGCAAAGAACGATCGCCGGAAGTTCTCGGAGACCAGGTCCCGGTTGCAGCTCGCGGGATCGCTGCTCTCCATGCTCACCCGCAGCACCGTCGCATCCCGCTCCTCGCCTGAATACAGAAAGGCTTCGTACTCACCGGTCAGGTACTCCATGTTCTCCTTCTGGAACACGCCCCGCTCCACGTCCACCCGGTTCAGGGGCGTTCCCCGGATCCAGAACGTCTCCGCTTCCCGCTGGGGGTTATAGATCCGCATGTGGGTGCGGCCGCAGGCGCAGCGGTCGCGGGTGAGGACCAGGGTCGTGTCCTCGGTGTCGTAGTTGAGGAGCAGCATCCCGCATTTCGCCCCGACCGGGAGCAGGGTCGTGAGAACGATGCGCCCGCACTCGCCGTCCCTGACGAACTGCTTCATCTGGGTGTCATAGATGTCCATGTGCACCAGGTCTTCGGGCACGTGGAGCCCCTGCCTCGCCGTGCATTCCCCGCACATGGTGCCCTCGGTGCTTCCATAGGTGTTGAACACGTCACAGCCCCAGAGATCGGCCAGGTACGCCCGGGACTCGTCAGCGAAGGCCTCGCCCCCCACCACCAGCGCCCTAACACCCGTCTCCTCCGGTTTGACACCCTCGGCTTCCATCTGCCGTGCCAGGTGGATCAGCTTGAAGACGCTTCCGACGATACCCGTCGGGCGGTAGTTCTGGAGGGTCCGGAGGGGGAAAGTGCATCTGCCGGTGGGGATGATCGTGATACCCAGGTCGCGGGCGGCGAGGGTCATCGTGTTCGCACCGACGTTCATCCCGTAGGATGCGCAGATCACGATCCGGTCCCCGCGCCCGAATCCCTGGGAGACAAAAGTACGGGCATACTTCTCTGCAAACCGCTCCCAGTCCTCCCAGGTGAGAAAGAAGCTCTTCGGGGTCCCGCTGGTACCGCTCGTCTCGTGGATGGTGAAGATATCCTCCCACGCCGCGCTCCGGAACTCGAACTCCTCCCGGTGTGGCGGCTGGTGGGCCCTGATATCGGCACCGGAGATGAGCGGAAGATGAAGAAGATCCTCGTGGGTCCGGATCTCCCCGGGATCGATCCGGTGTTCCCTGAACCACTGCCGGTAGAACGGGGAGTGATCATTGGCATATCCGACGGTATACCGGGTCCTCTCATCGATCAGCTGGTCGAGGGCCTCCCTCTCCATCGTCTCGACCGGTTCGCGGTGATACCTGCCGGCTTCCATGGGACTCACTGCACCCGCCGTCAGTATGTCACACGTTCTTCAGGGCCACGATCTCCCGGACGCCCGTCAGTTTCCAGACCATGGTCCGGTCCCCGCGGGCCAGTGCCTCCGGGGGATCCATGGGATCATGGCCGAGGGCGGCCATGATGCTGGGCGAAAGGTTGCGGCTCCGGATCATCCTGGCAAACCCTTCCCGGATCGATTTCTTTGCCCCGGCCCCGCCGATCTCCTCCAGCCGGCCACGCAGGGTGATGAAGGTGTAGGATGAGAGGTCCGGGGCATACCGCTCAATCTCGACAGCGACCGAGGGGTTTTTCTGGAACAGGGCGATCTTCTTGCCGTACTTTGTGGAGAGGAAGTAGAGATACCGGCCGTCAAAGGTATACATGAACGGGGCGATGTACGGGCCGTCCTCGCCCTGGAACGCGATCCTGCAGAGGTGGTTCTCTTCAATGAGGCGGTCATATTCCCGCTTCTGCATGTGGGGGATTCTGACGATCTCCATGCACATCTCTCTCCCGCTGAAGAGAGAAAAGAATTGTCCTTCCCCTCCCGCCGTCCCTTCCCCCTGCGGGATACCGGCAGGGAAGGATTTCAGAAGATCGCCCCTTCTCCCCGCGGATTCCCCTCAGGCAGGGACGGGACCCAGGCGTCCCGGCAGGCAGCCCCCGATCCCCCTGACGGCGAAGTACCATGGCATCCCGGCTAAGGTAACTTTATTAACACTTCGGGGGAAACCATTGGAGCCCCCCCAAAATAAATGATGTAAAGAGGTTATTTTCTTCAAATAGAAAAATTTATCGTTTTATCCCACATAGGGTCACTCATACCAGTTATCCAGATCGCGCGACCATGGAACAGAACATGACCGTTCTTTTGGAACGGATGAAGAAGGGCGTAGTGGAGCGGTGCAAGGAGAGGGTGATCCAGGCGGCCGAAAAAAAAAAGAACGGGAACCCAGAGCCTGAGCTGAGCCGCCCACCCCCGGGGATCTCCTCGATCTTGAAGAAGGCCCGCGGTTTGTGAGGGGTGGGGGATGCCGGCAGAGAAGACACTTTTACAGAAGATCCGTGAGAAGGAGCTGGAGCTCTCCATGAGGCTGGATCTCGCGAGGAGGACGGCGGATGAGACCGTCCGCACCGGCCGTGGGGAAGCCGCACAGATGGTCCAGGCAGCCGAGCGTGAGGCTGCACAGGAGGGAGAAACGGTTTTCCGGAAGGAGATGGAGGGTGTCCAGAAGGAGATCGACGAGATGAGGGAGGCCGGAAAAGGTGAGACGGACCGGCTCCGGCACCGCGGGGAGGGAAACCTGGACAAGGCAGTTGAGAGGATCGTGCACGACGTGACCCTGGAGTAGGTGGATATGGTGCTGCAGCGGATGAACAAAATCCAGGTGATAGGGCCGAAAACGGACCTGGCGAGCGTGGTGGATGTCCTCTACCATACGGGTACCATTCACCTGGAAGACGTCTCCAAGAACATCGTCCCGGGCGACACGATCCTGAAGAAGATCGACGTGAGCAAGGCCGGTGAAATCAGCGGTCTCCAGGTGAAGATCGGCGGGCTTCTCCTCTCGCTTCCGAAGGTTCCCGACCAACCGGCGAAGCAGCAACGGTTCTTTGACGAGGTACGCAGGGCAACCCCGGACGAGCTCACGACGATGAGCAATGCCATCCTGGGGGAGCTCGAAGAGAAGGTGAAAGATCTTTCCGGCAGGAAAGCCGATCTGGCCTTCACCCTCTCCACCCTCTCCAAATACGAGGATATCATTGGAAAGATCCAGCCTCTGGAGAACCAGCTGCCAGTGCTCGAAGGATTCGAGGTCACGGTGATCCTGATCCAGCGGGAGTTCAAGGAAGTGATTGATGTCATCCGCAACATCTTCGTGGACATCACCCATAACCAGTTTGAACTGATCTCGGCGGATGTGGACCAGGCCACGATCGCCGTCGTTGCGGTCTTCAACAAGAAGTACTCAGAGCCGGTTCACTCCTTCCTGTTTTCCCAGAACGTGAACGAGATCCGGCTCCCGCCCGAATACATGGGAAAGCCGTTCCATGAAATCCTCACCTCCATCAACGAGCGGCGGAAGAAGGCGCTCGACGAGCAAAAGGGTATCGATGAGAAACTCGGTCAGCTCTCTGCCGAGTGGTACCAGCAGCTCACGGTGTTGCAACGGATCCTGGAGGACAGGAACGAGGAGATCCGTGTCTTCTCCAAGTTCGGCCAGACCGACTATACCTTTGTCATCATCGGGTGGATCCCCCGCAAGTTCCTGAAACGGACGAAAGAGGCACTGGAAAAGACCTTCGAAAAGCGGGTGCTCGTACACGAAATGGAGGTCCCCCAGGACAAGATGAATGAGGCCCCCACGTTCTATGACAACCCCTGGTTCGTGAAACCCTTCGAGTTCCTGATGGGACTGATCGGCACAACCAGCTACAACGAGATCGATCCAAGCCCCATCATGTTCATCTTCTTCCCCGTCTTCTTCGGGCTGATGGTGGGAGACATCGCGTACGGTCTCATCATTCTCGGAATTGCCCTGGTGGTGAAGTGGAAGTATAAAAAGGAGCTCTGGCTCCAGCACCTGATGAATATCCTCGTCATGTGTGCCATCCCGACCATCTTCTTCGGATGGCTCTACGGCGAGTTCTTCGGGAATCTCGGGGAGGAGATGGGCTGGATCGAGCCACAGACATTCCTGGGCATCACCTGGAACCGGATCGATGCGATCATCCCCTTCCTGATCCTCGCGATCTCCATCGGGGTCTTCCACGTCTTCCTGGGTCTTTCCCTCGGGGTCATCAACGCGGTCACGCAAAAGAGCAAGAAGCATGTCTGCGAGAAGTGCGGGATGATCATGGCCATCACGGGACTGATCCTGCTTCTCGTGGCGGTGGCGGGTATGATCTCAGAGATATTTGTCAGTGTCGGTGTGGTGCTTCTGCTCATCGCCTTCCCCCTGATCATCTATGGCGGGGGATTCTTTGGTGCGTTCGAGGTCATGAGCACCGTCGGCAATATCCTCTCCTACGCGCGTATCATGGCGATCGGCATGGCCTCGGTCGTTCTTGCCCTCGTTGCCAATGAACTGGGGGGAGCGACGGATGTGCTCCTGGTGGGGGTCCTGATCGCGGCGGCGCTCCATACCCTTAATATTGCCCTCGCCATGTTCTCCCCGTTCCTGCACTCCCTGCGTCTCCACCTGGTGGAGTTCGACTCCAAGTTCTATAAGGGCGGGGGCAGGGCCTATATCCCGTTCAAGAAGGAAGGTGAGGGGTGAGCATGGATTAGTGAGGGTTACGGGGCGGGAGTACCCTGTACACCGCGGCCGTATCCCCCTCCGAGAGGGTACGGTCCGGCCGGACGCAGAACAGGTGATATGAAAAGAGCAAGATTTCCCCTGCAGCCACGGCGCAGGGGGTTGCGGGGCAGGCCATTCTTCCGGGAGCGGAACGATGGGTGCACGCGAGAATGAGTACGGAAATCTTCAAGGAGTGGTGAACGACATGGTTGACTGGGGAATCCCCATTGGAGCAGGCATCGCCTTCGGGATGGGTGCAATCGGAACCGGGATGGCACAGATGAAGATCGGGTCGGCGGGTGCAGGAACCGTTGCCGAGAGACCGGAAACGTTCGGTCTCATGGTCGTCCTGGTGGCGATTCCTGAAACCCTGGTGATCCTGGGGTTCGTGGTCGCGGCCATGATCATGATCATGCTGGAGTGAACACTGCACGGAGGGCAGGCAATCCCTTTCGTACCGTGAGATGGCACTCCCGCATGAGGTGAGAGCGGACTGGGAGGAAAGCATGTGAAGGCGTTGGGTCCAGCAGTTCGGGTGATGGAATGGCGTTTGAGAACCTGATCGAGGCTGTCAGGATCAGTGCGGAGGAGACGATCCGGGAGATAGAGGAGAAAGCTCAGCGGGAAGTGGCAGAGGCAAAGGAGGCTGCCGCAGAGAAGTCCCAGGCGATCAGGAGCGCAGCCATCGAGGATGCGAAGAGGCGTGCGGCCGTGGAAAGGGGCAAACTGATGGCCAGCGCACGAAAGGAGATCCGGATGTCGCTCGCCGTGGAGAAGGACAGGGTTTTCCAGAAGGCCTTTACCGAGGCGGGCCGCAGGCTCGTATCGATCCGAAGTGATGGCCGGTACGAGAAGAGTTATACCGCCATGCTCGCGGAAGCGATGCAGGACCTCGAAGGCGAAGTGGTCACCGTGCACATCGACAAACGGGACGAGGCGCTGACCAGAAAGGCCCTTCAGACTCTTGGAAAGAACAGCGAGGTGGTCACCGACCTCACCACTCCCGGCGGGCTGAACCTCACCACCCGGGACGGGAGGGCCATCATCTACAATACCCTCGATTCGAGACTGGAGAAGGCGAAGAAGATCCTCAAACCCGAGATTTACTCCCTTCTCTACGGGTGATTCGCGTGGATTACGGGTACATGAACGCCAGGATCCGGGGCATGAAGGGCAGGCTCCTGAACCGGGAGGCCCTGGAGAGGCTCATCGTGAAACCCGATGTTGAGAGTGTGATGGTGGAGCTCCAGCGGACTTCCTACCGGGAGGAGATCGAGAAGGCGTCCGTCCGGTTCTCGGGCATGTCCTGCATTGAAACGGCCGTGCGGAACGATTTCACCTCCGCATTCCGGAAGATCCTCTGGTATGTCCACGGAGAAGATGCCGAGAAGTTCATCCGGGTCCTTCTCAACCGGTGGGATGTCCAGAACATCAAAACGATCCTCCGGGGAAAGAACATCCATGTGCCTGCGCCCGAGATCATGGACTGCCTTGTCCCTGCCGGTGAACTGGATGAGGTCACGCTGGCGGAACTTGTGAAGCAGCCGGACGTGAAGTCGGTGATCGACCTCCTCGCCACGTGGCGAATCCCCTATGCGCAGCCTCTGACCCGGAGCTTCAAGCAGTACTTCGAGCGGCAGGACCTGCCGGTGCTGGAGTATGCCCTCGACCGGTTCTCTTTCAACCATGCACTGGAGACGGTGAAGGGTGATGCCTACGACAACCAGATCCTCCGCCTGATGATCATGGCAGAGATCGATGTGACCAACTTAAAGACCGTCCTCAAGCTGATCCGGGACAGGGCTCCTGCTGACGAGGCCGGGCAATATCTCCTCAAGGGGGGTATCAGCCTTGACCTCGCAAAGCTCCAGTCCCTGGTCAGGACCGGAAGCATCGAGGCGGCGGTGAAACAGCTCAAGGGCACTCCCTACGAGTTCCTGGGAAAGGTTCCCGCCGAGGTCTTCATCCAGGAGAAGATCTCGGTGATCGAGAAGGAACTGGACAAATACCTGATCAAGAAAGGGGTGAGCCAGTTCTTCAAGGATCCCCTGTCCATCGCCCTTGCCGTGGGCTACCTCTGGGCCAAGTACAACGAGGTGACGAACATCCGGATCATCGCCCGGTGCAAGACCGTTGACATCTCCGAAAAGGAGCTCCGGGAGGAACTTCTCTATGTATAAGTTCGTCGTGGTCACCGATCCTGAGAGTGCACCGGGATTCAGGCTCGCGGGGGTGGAGGTGCTGGAAGCTGCGGACCTGAACGAGGCGAAGAAGATCATCACCAGCCTGACCTTCAAGGATGATACCGGGATCGTGGCCGTGAACCAGGATTTCCTCTCCATGCTGGACGAGAAGTTCATGGAGAAGATCGACAAGTCCTACCGGCCGATCATTATCCCCATCCCGTCAAGGGTACGGGGGATCGACCAGACGAGCTACATGGAACGGCTCCTACGCAGAGCCATCGGATACAACATCGTGATACGGAGGTGAAGGGATGATTGAGGGAATGGTAGAGCGGATCACGGGCCCCGTGGTAATCGCCCACGGCATGAAGGGCTCGAAGATGTACGACGTGGTGAGGGTGGGGAAGGAGCAGCTGAACGGCGAGATCATCCGGCTGGACGGGGAATCCGCTGTCGTCCAGGTGTACGAGGATACGTCCGGCCTTGTCATCGGGGAGAAGGTGACAAATACCGAGCTTCCGCTCTCGGCCGAGCTGGGGCCGGGCCTCCTCTCCTCCATCTACGATGGCATCCAGCGCCCCCTGCCCGCACTCGTGAAGGCCAGCGGGAGTTTCATCTCCCGGGGGATCATGCTCCCCGGCCTTGACCATGAACGGAAGTGGACGTTCACTCCAGCGGTGAAGACGGGCGACCGGGTGACCGGGGGCGACATCCTGGGCACGGTACCCGAGTACCACATCGAACACCGCATCCTGGTCCCGCCGGGGATCTCCGGCACGGTCACCGACGTCCATGCCGGTGATTTCACTGTGACCGAACCGGTCTGCGTGCTGGACAACCACACCGAGATCTCCATGCTTCAGCGGTGGCCGGTGCGGAAGGGGAGGCCCTATACCACGAAGCAGGACCCCACGCTCCCCCTGGTCACCGGTCAGAGGGTGTTCGATACGATGTTTCCCGTGACCAAGGGGGGGACCGCCATGATCCCGGGCGGATTCGGCACGGGAAAGACGGTGGCCGAGCAGACGCTCGCTAAGTGGTCGGACACGCAGATCGTCGTGTATATCGGATGCGGGGAGCGGGGGAACGAGATGACGGACGTGCTCACCGAGTTTCCCGAACTGCTGGACCCCCGGACGAAGCGCCCCCTCATCCAGCGGACCATCCTCATCGCCAACACCTCCAACATGCCGGTGGCCGCACGGGAGGCATCCATTTACACCGGGATCACGATGGGGGAGTACTACAGGGACATGGGCTATGACGTAGCCCTCATGGCTGATTCCACCTCACGGTGGGGAGAGGCCCTCCGGGAGGTCTCGGGACGGCTGGAGGAGATGCCCGGCGAAGAGGGCTATCCTGCGTACCTTGCCACCCGGCTTGCCGCGTTCTACGAGCGTGCGGGGCGCGTGGTCTGCCTGGGCTCGGAAGGGAGGGTCGGCTCCGTAACGATTGTCGGGGCGGTCTCTCCTCCGGGGGGCGACTTCTCTGAACCCATCACCCAGAATACCCTGCGCATCACCGGCACCTTCTGGGCGCTGGACACGGCCCTCGCATACCGGCGGCACTTCCCGTCGGTGAACTGGATCAAGAGCTACTCGCTCTACCTGGAGAACATCAAGGACTGGTTCGTGGAGAGCGGCTACCCTGACTGGAAGGAGATGCGGGATACCACAATGTACCTGCTTCAGAAGGAAGTGGAACTGCAGGAGATCGTCCAGCTGGTGGGGCCGGATGCGCTCCCTGAGAGCGAGAAGGCAATCCTGGAGGTCACGAGGATGATCCGCGAGGACTTCCTCCAGCAGAGCGCATATCACGACGTTGACTCCTTCTGCCCGATGGAGAAGCAGTACTGGATGCTGAAGGTGATCCTCACCTTCTACGAACGGACCAGCGCCGCCATGGCCCGGGGTATCTCCCTCGCCAAGGTGATCAAGCTCCCCGTGAAGGCCGAGATCGGGAGGATGAAGGAGCTCGCCGACGTGGAGAAGATCAAGCCGCTGATCCCGGAGATCGAGCGCACGATTGGAGCCCTGGAGGTGGAACGGTGACAGGGAAGAGCCTTGCCACCCGGGAGACGAGAACCGTCCACTACGTCTCCGGCCCCCTGATCTTTGTCCAGGCGGTACGGGGGGTCTCCTTCGGGGAGATCGCCCGGATCATGCTTCCCGGCGGGGAGGTGAGGACCGGGCAGGTGCTGGACATCTCCCGGGACATGGCCGTGGTCCAGGTCTTTGAGGGGACAAG
>JAJRDF010000143.1 GCA_028678555.1 Methanomicrobiales archaeon | reverse complement strand
CGGGGGAGGCAGACTGCGGCATCTGCGTGTACAGCGCAGCGAAGGCGCTGGACCTCGCGTTTGTACCCGTCGGGCAGGAACGGTACGAGCTGGCGATACGGAGGGAGCAGTTGCCGGATGCCCGGATCCGGGCGCTGGTCGCCGCCCTCCGGTCCCCTGCCTTCCGGGAACGCCTCACGGCCATGGGCGGCTACGACACGACCCTCACAGGCGTGCAGCGCGGACTGCCATAACGACCGTCTCTTCGGGTGTCGCGCACCGGAAGATCCCGTCGATCTCCCAGGTCCGGTATCCGAAGACCGGCTTTCCCCGCTTCAGGGCGATCGCAATCTCCGACAGGGTTCCGTACCCGCCCCCGACGGCGATGACCGGTATCGCCAGCTCGTACCGTTCCTGCCCGACGGGTACAAACGCGAGGTCCAGCGCCTTCGCTGCGCTGTACACGCAGATGCCGCAGTCTGCCTCCCCCGCAGAGCAGAATCCCGTGGTTCGCGGCGATCAGGTACCCGATGGCCTCCGCCGCCTCCGCCTCCTCCGGCGTGCACTCCTCCTTCCCGATGACCGCGATCTGGACCGCCATTCCCGTGATCTCCGAAAAAGGGATGGGGGAGGCCATCCGAAAAATGCTTTGATGGGGAAGGACAACATTACGGGAGCGAGGGAGTACGGGGGAACAGTGTGAAGGAGGTCGCAGGCACCTACGACACGGGAATGGTGGAGGGGTGGGTCCGAACGTTCTGGAAGGACCAGGAGATCTACCGAAAGGTGAGGGCCCTGCGGAGCGGGGGCACCCCGCTCTTCTTCGTGGACGGTCCCCCCTACACCACAGGAAACATCCATCTCGGCACCGCCTGGAACAAGATCCTGAAGGACAGCATCCTCCGCTATCACCGCCTTCGCGGCCGCCACATCATCGAGCGGGCGGGATATGACATGCACGGCCTTCCCATCGAGGTGAAGGTGGAGCACCAGCTGGGCTTCACCTCCAAGAAGGACATCGAGGAGTTCGGCATCGGCCGTTTCATCGAGGAGTGCCGGCGGTTCGCCCAGACGAACATGGCGGCGATGTCGGAGCAGTTCATGTCGCTGGGGGTCTGGCTGGACTTTGACCATCCCTACCTGACCATCAGCGAGGACTACATTGAGGCGGCCTGGTGGACGCTCTCCCGGGCAGAGGAGGAGGGGATGCTGGAGCAGGGCCACCGGGTGGTGAACTGGTGCCCCCGGTGCGAGACCGCCATCGCCGACTCGGAGGTGGAGTACTGGGACGCCACCGACCCCTCCCTGTTCGTGAAGTTCCCGGTCCGGGGGACGGAGGAGGAGTACCTGGTGATCTGGACCACGACCCCCTGGACGCTCCCGGCCAACGTGGCCGCCGCCGTCCACCCCCGGGTGATCTACGCGAAGGTGCGGGCAAAGAAGGACAGGGTGGAGGAGACCCTCTGGATCGCGGACGATCTCCTGGATCCCGTCCTGCGGAAAGGGAGATACCGGGACTTCACGATCCTGGATAAAAGGCTGGGTTCGGATCTGGTGGGGATGGAGTACCTCTCCCCCCTGGCGGACCGGGTTCCCTTCCAGGCCTCGCACCACCACCGGGTGGTGGAGGCGGACTTCGTCACGGTCGAGAACACCGGTATCGTCCACATCGCCCCCGGCCACGGGTGGGACGACTACCTGCTGGGGATCCGGGAGCACCTGCCGGTCTTCTGCCCGGTGGACGCGGCCGGCCGCTTCACCGAAGAGGGGGGCAGCTACCGCGGGATGCATGTCAGGGATGCAAACGAGGTCGTGCTCACTGACCTGGGGGATGCCCTCCTCTCCCGCGGCGAGGTGACCCACCGCTACGGCCACTGCTGGCGGTGCAAGACCCCCATCATCTACCGGGCCACGGAGCAGTGGTTCCTGAAAGCCTCCGAGCTCCGCGACGCGATGCTCGAAGAGATCAAGGGGGTCACCTGGTACCCGGAGTGGGCGGGATCGGCACGGTTCCATGACTGGCTGAAGGAGGCCCGGGACTGGTGCATCTCCCGGCAGCGCTACTGGGGGATCCCCATCCCCATCTGGACCTGCCGGGCCTGCGGGGCCCAGAAGGTGGTGGGGACCATCGCCGAGCTGGAGGCGCTCTCCGGGACGAAGGTACCGGACCCCCACCGCCCCTGGGTGGACGGGATCACCCTCCCCTGCACCTGCGGCGGGACGATGCGGCGGGTGGAGGATATCTTCGACGTCTGGTTCGACTCTGCGGTCGCCTCCTGGGGCACCCTGGGGTTCCCCCGCCGGAGGGAGGAGTTCGACGCCCACTGGCCCGCCGACTTCATCACCGAGGGGCAGGACCAGACCCGGGGCTGGTTCTACTCCCAGCTGGGGGCCTCCACCATCGCCTTCCACCGGGCCCCGTACCGGAGCGTGCTCATGCACGGGTTCGCCCTGGACAGCGAGGGGAGGAAGATGAGTAAAAGCCTGGGGAACGTGGTGGCGCCCGAGGAGGTGATCCGGGACTACGGGGTGGATATCCTCCGGCTCTACATCCTCTCGGCCAATGCCCCCTGGGATGACCTGAAGTTCAACTGGGAGGGGGTGAAGACCGTCCAGCGGGCCCTCTCCATCCTCTGGAACGTGTACCGGTTCCCCCTGCCCTATATGATCCTGGACCGGTACATACCCGCTTCGGGACCTGCTGGGTATGACCCCGCATCCCTCCGGGACCGGGTCCGGGACCTGGCTGCCGAGGACCGGTGGATCCTCTCGCGGGTCACCTCCCTTGCACGGGAGGTGGACACGGCCATGGCAGGCTGCCAGCTCCACCGGGCCACCCGTGCCGTGCAGGAGTTCGTGCTCCAGGATCTCTCCCGCTGGTACGTCCAGCTGGTCCGGCACCGGATGTGGCTGGAGGGGGAGGCGCAGGAGAAGGGGGATGCCTACGACACCCTGTACCACGTCCTGCGGCGGCTGATCCAGCTCATCTCCCCCTTCACCCCCTACCTGGCCGAATATCTGTATCAGAACCTGAAGACCGGGGGGGATCCCCTCTCTGTCCACATGCTGGACTGGCCTGCGGGGGACGAGGTGCTCCTGGACCCGGCGCTGGAGTCGGCCATGGAGGTGGTCCGGGCCCTTGACGATGCGGTGGCCAACGCCCGCCAGGCAGGGAAGCGGAAGCTCCGCTGGCCGGTGGGAGAGGTGGTGGTGGCCACGTCATCCCCAGCGGTGGTGGAGGCCATCGGGATACTGCAGGCGATCTGCCGGGCCCGGGCCAACAGCCGGACGGTGACGGTCGTGGAGGGTGCCTGGGACCGGATCGGCAGCCAGGCAGAACCCGTGATGAAGCGGGTGGGCCCCGCATTCGGCAGGGATGCCCCCCGGGTACGGGAACTGGTCATGGCGGCGGACGCGGACCGGCTGCAGCGGGAAATCACGAAGGACGGGAAGGCGGTGCTGGAGGCCGGCGGGAAGCGCTACGAGGTGACCGGCGAGATGCTCATGTTCCACGAGAAGGTGCCGGAGGGGATCTTTGCCGCGCCGATGCCGGACGGGACTGTGTACGTGGACATCTCCCTGACCCCTGAACTGGAGGCAGAGGGCTATGCCCGTGAGGTGATCCGGAGGCTGCAGGAGATGCGCCGCCAGGCCGACCTGGCCGTGGAGGACTTCATCGTGGCACGGGTGGAGGTGGGCGATCCCCGGGTGGCGGATCTGCTCCGGGGGAAGTGGGAGGCGGTAATCCGGGACGAGGTGCGGGCCCGGGAGCTGGCCCTCTCCGGCCCCGGGGGTAGTTCCCCGGGAGGGCCCTGGACCGCCGAGGCCGAATGGGACGTGGAGGGGATACCCCTCCGGACCGCCATCTCACGGGCTCCGGACCGGTGACCGGATCAGGGACACCGTCGTCAGACCGGTGACCGGACCGGGGACACCGGCAAAAGAGACCGGTGACCGGATCAGGGACCCGGGCCCCGTACCAGTGACCGGATCATGGCCACCCCTTCGGGTGAGGTGAACAGGGGCAGGTCCGTATCCACGGTCACCACCTTCCGGAGGGCTGAGACCTCCTGTCCGGTCACCGGGTTGTACCCTGCCCGTTCCTCCTCCCGCCGGTAGACCAGCACCCCCCGCCGCTGCCAGGATGGGGTTTTTGCGAGGTTCACGCCCCGGGAGAACATCATCTCGTGGAGGGATTCCGAGGGGAGCCCCTTCAGGGAATCGGCGGCCTTTCTCGGATCCATCCCTTCCCGGACCAGCGTCTCCTGGCACCAGGCGTTCATGTGGTTCCGCCACGCCTCCGCCTGCCGCTCCTGCAGGTA